>JAFDIX010000466.1 GCA_019307805.1 Deltaproteobacteria bacterium
GTAGAGGAAGCCTATTTCCAGGGGGATGACCAGTCGAAGTGCTGCCACAGAGGTTCCGCAAAACAGGAGCGTGTAGGACAACAACCGGCTTCCAGGCGTCTTGACCATGATGCCAGTCAGGAGGCCCATGATGAAAAATGTGGACACGGAATTGACGGCCGTGATGTATGGCAGGTACTGGACACCAAACCTCTTGAGAAAGGCGGTCTCTGCAAAATTATTAAACAGGATGTTAGAGGTTCGGATCAAAAAGAGAATGAGCGCGGACCACAAAAACAGGGCAATCTCATCCTCATACAGGTCCAGCCATTTAGCCAAAAACCTTGGCATTTCCTATCCCCCACCACATCACAATCCGAATAATCCCAGAAGGTATTATGGAAACCTTATCACAACTTTTTTCCCAAGAGTAGGGGAATAAAGGCTTTCCGGTTCTGGCCAACCATTACATTATTTGGTACTATCTACGATGTGATAGGTGCACATAACCTGTTCAGGGGAGAAAAAGGATGAGAGTCGGAATCGTAGGATGCGGACTTGTGGGCAGTACGGCCGCATATGCACTGGCACTGGGAGGGACGGTGAGCGAAATCCTGCTCATTGACCTGAATCCCAAAGCACTGGGAGGGACGGTGAGCGAAATCCTGCTCATTGACCTGAATCCCAAACTGGCCCGAGCCCATGCGGAAGACATATTGCACGCCACGCCCTTTAGTTCCCCGGTTCGGGTGTTTGCCGGGGATTACAAGGATCTTGCAGGTTCCGGCCTCGTGGTCCTGTCTTGCGGTGTGGCCCAGCGTCCCGGGGAAACCCGGCTCCAGCTCCTGGAGCGAAATGTGGCAGTTTTCAAAGAGGTGGTTCCCGAAGTTCTGAAATATGCGAGTGACCCGGTGCTCCTCATTGCTTCTAATCCAGTCGATATAATGACCCAAGTGGTTACCCGTATCTCCGGCCTCCCACCTTTTCGTGTGATGGGCTCAGGGACCATCCTGGATACGGCCCGCTTTCGCGCCCTTTTAGGAGAACATCTCGAGGTTGCCCCCCTTTCCCTACACGCCTACGTGTTGGGAGAACACGGTGACACTGAAGTGCTTGTATGGTCAAGCGCCAAGGTGGGCGGTGTACCCCTGCTCGATTTCGCCCAGCAGGCCGGCCGGCCTGTTACCAGGGAAGTGCAAGACCAAATTGACGACGGTGTACGCAATGCCGCCTACCGTATCATTGAGGGCAAAGGGGCGACCTATCATGGAATAGGCGCAGGTATCGCTCAAATCGTAAGGGCTGTAAGGGATGATGAACGCCGCGTAATCACCCTCACCAGTCTCACCGGGGATATTGAAGGATTGGAAGGGATCAGTCTTTCCCTTCCCCGGTTGATCGGGGCCAAGGGGGTGCTCAGTGAACTGCGCCCTTCCCTCTCAAAGGAGGAACACAGGTTGCTGCAGAAGAGTGCCAAAACCCTGAAAAAGGCTGCTGATCAACTGGGGTACTGAAAATGGTTGTTCTTCCAGGCATCCCGCACCAGCGGCCGTTCCAGCAGCATCGACATAAAAAGCCCGGGCGAGAAACAGGAGTCCTGGAGTAATGGAGTATTGGAGTATTGGAGTGTCGGCAATGATGAAAGGAGATGATATGTCCCAGAATTTTAAGACCGTTGATCAACTGGATCTGAAAGACAAACGTGTATTCACAAGGGTCGACTTTAATGTGCCCCTTTCAGAGGGAAAGGTGGCAGATCCCACGCGCATCGAAGCCGCACTGCCCACGATCCAATATGCTCTGGATCAGGGGGCCAGACTTATCCTTGCCTCCCACCTGGGCCGCCCCAAGGGCAAAAGAATTCCTGCCATGAGTCTTGATCCGGTCAGAAGGGCCCTGGCGGAACTCCTGGAAAAGCCGGTCAAGATGGCGCAGGACTGCGTGGGGCCCGAGGTCGAAGCGATGGCCGATGCGCTGAAACCCGGAGAGGTGCTCCTGCTTGAAAACCTCAGATTTCATGAAGAAGAGCAGAAAAACGACCCTGACTTTGCAAAGGCCCTGGCCCGGTTGGCGGATGTCTATGTCAACGACGCCTTTGGTACTGCTCACAGGGCCCATGCGTCAACTGCCGGTATGGCCGCCTTTGTTGCAGAGAAGGGTGGGGGTTTTCTGTTAAAGCGGGAGTGTGAATACCTGGGAAAGGTCCTGGCAGATCCCGACCGCCCCCTCCTCGCGGTACTGGGGGGCGCCAAGGTATCGGATAAAATTACCGTCATTCGCAACCTCCTTCAGTTGGTGGACGGCATTATGATAGGCGGCGCCATGGCCTACACCTTCCTGCGGGCCCAGGGCGGAAAGACCGGAAACTCCCTGGTGGAGGAGGAACACCTTTCTCTTGCGAAAGAGCTTCTTCAACAGGCCGATGAGCGCAAGGTGACCTTTCTTCTGCCTGTAGATCATGTGGTCGCCGAACAGCCCGAGGAAGGGAGCATCTCTTCCACTGTTCAGGGTGATATCCCTGACGGGAAAATGGGTCTGGATATCGGTCCTGAAACCATCGCCCTCTTCACCGAAGAGATCAAAAAGGCCAAAACCATTTTCTGGAACGGTCCCATGGGTGTTTTTGAGGTGGCCCCCTTTGATAAAGGAACCATGGCTGTTGCCGCTGCCCTTGCAGAGAGCACGGCAGTGACCATCGTTGGAGGTGGCGACTCCGTTGCCGCCGTGAAGCGTTCCGGCTACGCCGATGCCATCTCCCATGTATCTACCGGGGGCGGGGCATCCCTGGAGTTTCTGGAAGGAAAGACCCTTCCCGGTTTGGCCGCCTTGATGCAATGAGGACTGAGGGACGGTGGAACGGGGGGACGGGGGGATGGAGAAGGCGGAAGGTGGAAATGAAGGGACGGAGGGACGGGGGGACGGAGAATGCGGAATGCGGAAACGAAAAAATATCGGCAGATAATACTTCCAGAATAAGCAACTATTCCATATTGTTCTAATAGATAGTCAAAGCGATTGCTTATGGGGCTATGGATTTATCGAATTGAGTCCTACGAAGGTGCCGCCGTTCTTTTGACACAGAGTGCGCATGAGGGTCGCAAAGCGTTGCCCTGTCGCCCCGATCCCCCGGCGGTCCGCCACGAGCACAGGGAAACCCACCGCATGGATTCGCACCCGGGGCTCCCCGCCAGGACCGGCCCTGTTGATCCTGCCCACCTCATCGATGACCGGTTGAATCCGGTTCCCGCTGTACTCATCTCCAAAGACAAAGAGACTGATCTTCTTTTTAGGATCATAGAAGGTCCGAATGGCCGTCCTGATCCCTTCCACCGGGCTGCTGTTGCTGAAGGGACGCCAGGTGATCATCCTCCGGACAATGGCCTTGCGGCGTGCGGGGGTATCCGGTATCCATTTCCCCTGATACTGGTGAAACATATAGTCCCCCATATCGTTCATGATCTGAATACCCTTCACTTTGGGATATACCTTCAGGGTTTCCTCCAGTTTCTTTCTGGCCAACCGCCAGGCGTAACGCTGCATACTCCCGGAAGTGTCAATGATAAAAATAATATACTCGCTGTCCACAGGGATGCCCCCGATGGAGTTGTCTACCCGCCGGGGACGGTTTTTGAGCAGCCGCTGCATCTCTTTGGTCAAATCCTGCAGGGCCCTCGCAAGCTTGCCTTCAATGGTGTTCTGAACGGTAGCATTCTTCTTGGACGCGGCAAACTCTCCCTCGATTTCTGACAGGTCCCCCTGGAGACGGGCAAGCCTCTCCCGCTCCTTGGACACCTGCTCCTTGAGATGGGTCAATTTACGGTTGAGCACATGGGTTTGGCCCCGGATCTCATGCCGTTCTTCCTGCAGTCTGGCAATCACCGATTGGAGGTCATCACGGACCTCCTCTATGATGACGGGCTCTGCAAACTTGGACAGAACAAACAGGAGAATAATCGCGCCAAAGCAGCAACAGATGCAGTCCAAAAAGGAAAGGCTGAATACCTGGTTATCTCTTCTTTGTTTTCTCATCTCAAGGCCAGTCACTTGAAGGACAAAAAAAGGATCCCTTGGTAATTGCCGTCAGCCGCCAAAAGAAAACAGCCGCAAGAGGATCCCCTTCCATGGGGTAAAGAATGACATTGAGGGGCACTCCCGGGGGCAACCGTCGCATGGCGTCATTGAACAGGGCAATACGCCTTTTTCCCGAGAC
>JAFDIX010000467.1 GCA_019307805.1 Deltaproteobacteria bacterium
CTTTCACCCCGTGACCCCCAATTTGATGCTCCCGTCTCCCGGGGCATCCTCCTGGCTTTTACCGATCAACACGAGCAAAGTCTTCGAATCTTCAACCGCCTGCTCCAAGCCCACCCAAAGCACCCGGCCCCAAATTTTTTCAAAGCCGCTGCCTACCAGAGTTGGATGAGCGCCTTTCGCACCAACCGCTTCGAGAAGGAGCTTGAACAGAATATTCAGGAGGCCATAGAAAAGGGGAAGCGAATACTTCGTCAAAAGGAAGACCCGTGGGTCTGTTTCTACGTTGGGGCAGCCTACGGATACAGGGCGCTGCAGGGTTTCCGGAGGCACGATTGGATCGGCGCCTATCTTGATGCCGGGAGAGGCGTTGACAACTTCAAAATTGCCCTTGAGAAGGAGCCCCATCTCTATGATGCCTACCTTGGGCTGGGGTCCTACCATTACTGGCGCACCGCCAAATCAGAAGCTCTCCGGCTCATTGCCTTCTGGATTCCGGATAAACGTGAACTGGGCCTTCAGCAGCTTGAATTTGCATTTGAACACGGCAGGTATGCCACCCATGAGGCCGGGTATAATCTGGTCGTTGCCTATTATGATTCCGGCCGCTACCAAAAAGCCATTGAGACCCTTGACCGTACCATCAGCAGAAAAAAGACCCCCGGTTTAACCGATCTCTATTACAGAGGCCGCCTGCTGATAAAACTTGAAAGATGGCGTGATGCTGAATCTGTTTTTCAAGAGCTTCTCAAAAGTCTTCAAACCCGTGACATCCCTTCAGTGGGCTACCGGGTAGAGTGCCGGTACTGGATTGCAGTCGCCCTGGTGGCCCAGAACAAAAAGGCCGAGGCATTGGAATTGGTTCGGAGCACCTTGAAACTGGGAGAGCAAAGGAATCGGAAACGCGAATTGGAGGGTCCCTTTGAAAGCTTCAGGGAAATAAATCTGAAACTCTTTGGTATCCGGCACCGCCTCACACAAGACGAGACAGAGTTAAGGGATGATCCCCCTTAGAAATCCTCTATGATCTTGCCTTTTTCGACAAACAATTAAATATTCCTGTGGGTACTGAACAGTGTCTTCATTGCCGGCTCCAGCTTTTCATAAAAGAGGTCGTCCTCCCCAAGAATATTTCGGTCCACTAAAAGGTATACTTTCTAACCTCAGGGGGTGACTCTCCATGGAGTCACCCCTTTTTTATTTTTTCTTCCCTGAGCAGGTGTAGATTCTTGACATGACGTATCATTTCCCCTATGTTCCTTTTAATTAACCGACGGTCCACCATCCTGGAAACCTAAAAAAAAGGGCTCTACCAGAGCTTAACCAAGGATTTCAAAATGAATGTCACTGCAAACGGGATAAACATCCGCTACACCATTGAAGGGCCCGAAAAGGCTCCAGTGGTCACCCTCAGTCACTCCCTGTCCACGGATCTGTCCATGTGGGAACCACAGATGGAGGCCCTGACCTCCCAATACAGGGTACTTCGTTATGATACCCGGGGTCACGGCGGCACCGATGCGCCGGAGGGACCATACTCCCTTGAACAACTGGCCGAGGACGCCATGGCGCTTTTAGGAGCCCTCGGGATCTCCAGAACCCATTTCATCGGATTGTCCATGGGGGGCATGATCGGCCAGGTCCTGGCCATGTCGCACCCTGAAGTGTTGCATGGCCTGATACTGTGCGACACCTCCAGCCGGATGCCGGATGAGGCCAAACCCGTTTGGGCGGAGAGGATTCAGGAGGTACAGGCAGAGGGCATGGAAGGCCAGGTGGAACCCACAATGGAGAGATGGTTCACTGCCCCTTTTCGGGAATCCCGATCAGCGGAACTGAACCCTGTCAGAGAGATGATCAGGAAAACGAAGCCCGCCGGCTATATTGGGTGCTGTCACGCGATCCAATCATTGGACCTTGCTGATCAGATATCTCGCATTGCCGTTCCGACCATGGTTATCGTTGGGGAAGAAGACCCCGGAACCCCCGTTGAGGCAGCGCAAGCCATTCATGACCAAATCAAGGATTCTGAACTGGTGATTCTGAAATCCGCAGCCCATCTTTCCAGCATGGAGCAACCAAAGGCTTTTAATGACGCGGTTACGGGCTTTCTGGCCGAATTAGGAAACCATTAGTTTTGTTGACAGTATCCGTTTTGTAAGTGTAATATTGCATCCAATGGCGGTATTGCCGCCCAGATACCCTTGCCCGGAGGCGCTTCTGACACCAATGGCCCTTTCGACTGCTGCCGGAAATGCGATTACATCCCTGGGGCGACTGGCCATTTTCCTGAATCAGGAGATCGGTCGTATCGCCGTCTTTTTTGCCAAGGGTTTTTTCTTCATCTTCGTCCCACCCTTTCAATTCGATAAAATAATCCGGCAAGTTTATTTCATCGGCATGACATCCGTTTTTGTCATCTGCCTGACAGGCGTTTTTACGGGTATGGTACTGGGTCTTCAGGGCTATTACACCCTCGTGAAATTTGGAGCAGAAGGCCTTCTGGGTGCCGCAGTGGCCCTGTCCCTGATCCGGGAACTCGGTCCCGTGCTTACCGCGATCATGGTGATTGGCCGGGCCGGGTCCGCAATGGCTGCAGAAATCGGTATCATGCGCATCTCTGAACAGATTGATGCCCTGGAAACCATGAATATCGACCCTGTCCGGTACCTGGTTTCCCCCAGGATCGTTGCATCCCTCATCAGCTTTCCACTGCTCACGGCGCTGTTCAATGTGGTGGGCATTGCCGGGGGATATATTACGGCTTCCGGCCTGCTTGGTTTGAGCCGCGGTATTTATTTTGGCAGGGTGGAAACAAGCGTTATCCTGGCCGATGTGACAGGGGGGTTTTTGAAGTCAATCGCCTTTTCCGTCGTCGTCGTCACGATCTGCTGCTACCAGGGGTATTATACCCACATACGAAAACGGGGCTTTGGCGCAGAAGGGGTCAGCTTTTCCACCACATCTGCAGTGGTTCTGTCCTGCGTCACGGTACTGGTGGTGGACTATATCCTAACCTCTTTCCTGCTCTAGGATTGCCATGAATGAATCGCTTATCCAGTTGGAAGATGTCCACAAAAGTTTTGGTACTTTCTCTGTCCTGAATGGTGTCGACCTCACCATCCGGCAGGGCCAGGTCACCACCGTTATCGGTAAGAGTGGTGAAGGCAAGAGCGTTCTTTTAAAGCATATCATAGGCCTCATGAAACCCGATTCAGGCCAGATTCTCTTCAAGGGGCAGCCCCTTGCCAGTTTTTCCGGTAAAGCGCGCAAGTCCCTCAAGAAAAAATTCAGTTACATGTTCCAGACCAACGCGCTCTTTGATTCCATGACATGTGGACGGAATGTCTCCCTTCCACTGAAGGAAGGCACCGATTTACCGGATCCGGATATCGAGAAACTGGTCAAAGACAGGATGGCCCAGTTGGATCTCAAGGGAATCGAAGAGAAATATCCGTCCCAGCTCTCAGGGGGCATGAGAAAGCGGGTGGCACTGGCAAGGGCACTGGTCACTGATCCCGAGATCGTTCTTTTTGATGAACCGACCACCGGGCTCGACCCTATCCGCAAAAATGCGGTCCACAGCATGATCTCTGATTATCAGAAACGCTTTGGATTCACGGCCATCGTCGTAAGC
>JAFDIX010000468.1 GCA_019307805.1 Deltaproteobacteria bacterium
GGGAAACCGATCCTCCACGATAACGACCATGTCCATGTCCGAACCCTTGACCAGCCTGCCCGTACTCCTTTCGGGACGGGACACGTCGTGGGCCATATTATACACGATATCCCCTCCAAGCATGAAGCAAACCCTTTCATCCAGGCTGATTTCGCTTTCCAGTTGGGTGCTAAGGGAAGACACGATTCGATAGAGCAGTGTTGATTTGGCGCGGCTCACCTCCTCGATTTTAGAGGCAATGCGCAGCACTTTTTTTTCCAGGGGGGCGGGATTTTCCGGATGGCCAACAGCGGAATATGTCAGGAACTCCCTTAAGATGGATGGGGAAAGACGGGCAAATCCGGGGACCCTTCGATCCAGTCTCAGGTACCTCGTCCCTGCCCTTCGAATGGCCAGATTTTTTGAAGAATTACAGGCGCGCCACAAAAGGAGGGGATCATGGTCCAGGGTATCCAGTAATTCAGAACCCGTCAACGGCCCCCGCTCATGTATCAGTTTTCTGATTTCCTCTTCCATAAAGATTCAAGTTCCTGGTCAACCATTTCTTTGATACGCAAGGCCTGCTGCCTGTGTATTCGCTGGATGTTTGCAGACAGCCGCAGAAAATCCAGGAAATGCCGGTCCAGATCCAGGCGATGCACAGGGTGTCCGTCCCCTGATGGGGTGAATTCCATTTTGACCCGCTCCCTAATGGTTTCGGAAAACGCTTCGAACTCCTGTCTAAAGGCCCTGTTCCTCAACCGGAGGACGGTTTTTCCTTTAATCAGACGGTTTAACAGGTAGGCGTTGCCTTTGGGGGAAACCCCGGTAGAAAAAAAAGGATAGCGGTCAAGGAAGTCAGGCCATGTCATCCGGGGTCCTGAATCTTTTGCCGCTATCACACCGAGTACCGGGTCTCCCCATTTCATCATGGTGAAAAGGGGGTTGTGCTTCCTGCTGGAATAGGAGAAGGCATTGAGGCCGTCGGCCATGTGAAGCCAGAATATTTTTTCCTCCGGGTTCAACATTGAAAACACCTTTGCTTCCGGGCATGTCTCTCTTCGGCACTTGTTTCCATAGTCCACCCTGTCCCGAAGGTCTTCACCCCTGTTCTGAGCCGGATGGAGAAGGCACCCGACCAATCTGCCGTCCTCATCAAGGTACCCAAGGGCCCAGCAGCTGTAACCGGTGATGGGGCGGCCCTCTCTCCTGCGGGTATCAAAATCGGACGTGTTTTCTCTTAAAATTCGCTGGACACTGGTCCTGTGCTGGATGTGTTCGTAATGGGCAGGGCGTATGGGCGGACAACAGGCAAAGCATGTCTTTTTAGAATCCGGAAAACAGAGGGTGGCGTTATTTGCTGCCATCACTATCTCTTTCAAGGGCCGTCCTGCCTGAGGCGGCGTCTTTAGTGACGAGCCTGCTTCGACGTCTTCTGGCCAGTTCTCTTTTGTCTATGACCTGGTCGGATTCATCAACGATCTCCCGGCCGAGAATTTCCTCGAGTATGTCTTCAAGGGTAATCAATCCCGAGACACCGCCGTACTCATCCAGAACCACGAAGAGCTTCTCCCTCGAACCCATGAACTCCATGAGGACGTTGTTGAGCCGGGCCGATTCCACCACAAAGTGGACCGGCCTCATAATTTCCGTCAGGGGGGTATCCCCATTCCCCTCGGACAGGGCAATGAAGAGTTCTTTGGTGAGGACGACCCCGACAATATCCTCCAGGTCTTCATCATAGACCGGAAAACGGCTGTGTTCCCATTGGTTGGAGATCTTGCCGGCCTCCCGGAGGGTGAGGTGCTCGTTCAGGGAAAAAATGACGGTTCTGGGGGTCATGACATCCTTCACAGAAGCGGTGTCCAAAGAGAGGATGTTATCGATAACGCTTTCCTGGTATTCCTTGATGTCTCCCATGCGAAGGCTTAGGCGCGCCATGGTTTTCAATTCATCCGGAGAGACGGATTCCCGGGGTCTGTTCCGCGATATGAACCCCGTGATAAGCCCACAGATCCATATGACCGGCGCCATCACCCACACCAGGCCCTTCAAGGGAAAGGCCACGAGGGATGCCAGAGGTTTGGCATAGACAACCCCTGCCGTCTTGGGGATGACCTCGGAAAAGATCAGGATGGCCAGGGTGAAGAATGCGGAGAAATAACCAAACCACTCCTGGCCGAAGACAGCTATGGCGGCGGCCCCGGCAAAGGCGGCCCCGGCAGTATTGGCAATGGTGTTGAGCGTGAGAATGGCAGTTATGGGCCTCTCGACGTTGCTCCTTAAGTCCTTGAGTGTTCTCCCGCTGGGCTTTTTCTTATGGACCATGGTTTCGATCTGTCGCATTGGCACGGAATAGAGAACCGCCTCAAAAAGAGAACATCCCGCGGATACAATGACCGCAAAACATACCGCAGCTACAAGTTCAATCATTTTTTTTAAAACCCCCAAACAAAGGTATTAGCCATCCCGGCCCCTGGCAGTGTTTTTTTCATGTTCCAGCATAACATCCATCTCCTCAGGACGATTCACATTTGTAAAGGCGCGCAACCGGGGATCAAAAACCCTGATTTCACTTTGGCCCACATACCGGACCCGGATCATCCGGAAAAAACGTTTTGCCTGGTAGTTCTGCGAATCAATCAGGTTTTTTATGGCAGGGAGACAACTCTTGCGATAAAGCGTGTACAAAGTCTCAATCTTCCAGTCAATCTTGGGCACCACGGCATCGTAATCTTTGCCTATTGCCAGCATGTGGCGAATAAGCCCTTCATTGAGAAAGGGCATGTCGCAGGCCACAAAAAAACCGGCTTCATGGGAAATACTCTCCAAACCGGTATAGATTCCCCCCAGGGGGCCAAGCCCCTTGACCAGGTCTTCCGCCATGGGGAGTTTGAGATGGGCGTATTCCTTGGGGCTGTTGGTGATGAGGATGAGGTCATTGAAAACAGAGCCCATTACCCCCAGGACCCGCTCAATCAGAGGTGTGCCGTTTAATTCCGCCAGGGCCTTGTTGCTGCCGTAGCGGGTGCTTTTTCCACCTGCAAGTATGACTCCCGCAATGTCACTGACGGGCGGGGCCTTGGAATTTCCATGGTCGGTTCTGTCCAGCATTTTAGAGGGCGTGTTATCTCATTTCATTAGAATAGAAAAAGTGTATCAGATTTATTGACACAAAATGGAATTAATGACAATATGAATCCAATAAAATTAATCTTTTGAAAGGCAAGGGAGACCATTGAGTAGAGACGATTTGATCCAGTTGGAAGGTGTCGTGACCAGGGTTCTGGGTGGTGGAACCATGGAGATTGAATGTGATAATAATGTGGTCATCAGAGGGGTGTTGTCCGGTCGGATGAAGAAGCACAGGATAAAGGTCCTCAAGGGTGACCGGGTCCAGGTGAGTGTGTCCCCCTATGATACCACCCATGGGATTATTACCTACCGCTTTAAATAGAGCGCGGTCCCGGTGAATCATACATTCCCGCCCCAAGGCGGGATTTTCAATCCAGTATAGGAATCCTTGCCCTATGGGCAAGGTCAGAGTTCAAGGGCTTTGCCATTTGAACGACCTATTCTTCATTATAGTCATAAGGTGTCAGGTTTCAGGTGTCAGGCCTTATGCCAATTAGCAAATATCTTTTTGAAGA
>JAFDIX010000059.1 GCA_019307805.1 Deltaproteobacteria bacterium
AGGATTCAAATGAAATGTTGAAAAACGGCTTCTCCGGCAGAGATATATTGTATTTGTCTTGACCTCTCAGCGGCAGACACCGATATTGTTAGTATGTGTTATCCTGGGCAAGAGAATATAATTCGACACGACCGTCTTTCTCCGGGTATTTTAACAAAGCCATGCCGATACAGAATAAAAAAACCCTTGCACTCATTGCAAGCTGCGCCGCTATTTTCTGGCCCGGGGCCTTTATTTTCGGGTTTCCCGGTGTTATGGGTCCGCACTGGCAGAAAATCTTTGGGGTCGGAAGCAGCGCCGTAGGACAGAGCCTGTTTTGGGTACTGGCCGGAACGGGTATTTTTATGTACCCCGTGGGCCGTTTGCAGGAAAAAATCGGACCGGTCCGTCTGGTTGCCATGGGGGCATTTCTCTGCGGTATAGCGACCATTATGGTGGGCTATGCCTGGGGCATGACTGCCATTTACCAATGGGCCTTTGTGACAGGCATCGCCTCTTCCCTCATCTATATCCCTGCCCTGACAGTTGTGCAACGATGGTATCCCTCGGCCCGGGGTCTGGTCACAGGCCTCGTAAGTATGGTCTTTGGCCTCTCCGGCGCAATCATGTCCCCAATCTTCACGCTGCTCCTGAATGGCCTGGGCTATACCGCCATGACCTTCATCACAGGTCTCCTGGCCCTTGTCATGTGTCTCGCCTTCGCCGGATTCGTGAGATTCCCGAGCCCCGACGGGCGCAACGTTTCTGACACCGAAGAGAGATCTCCGGCACAACTGTTGAACCTGGATGTCTCCCGGAGTCTGCGCACACCTGCATTCTGGCTCCTCTGGTCCACATGGGCCATGGCCGGCGCTTCCGGGATTGCCATGGTGACACTCTCCGCCCAGTTCGGCGTGGCCAGTGGGTACAGTATTGAACAGGCTGTATGGGTTCTCACTGCGTTCAACCTGACCAACGGCCTCGGGCGCATTGTGAGCGGGCATTTCTCTGATCGTTTTGGCCGGAACAGTACCATGGCCTCCACTTTTCTTTGTGCAGGAATTGCTTATCTCCTCCTGCCCCACACCAGCGGCCTCACAACATGGGCCTTTCTTGCCGCGGTTGTCGGACTGGCCTTTGGGACCCTCTTTGCGGTCTCTGCGCCACTGGCAAGTGACTGTTTCGGAATGAAACACTTTGGAGCGATTTTCGGCCTGGTATTTACAGGCTATGGGTTTGTAGCAGGGCCGATTGGTCCCTGGTTAAGCGGCCTTCTGCTTGACAGGACCCAGGGAAACTTCATTCTCGTCTTTACCTATCTGGGACTATTATATCTCGTATCTGCCATAACCATCTGGTTTGTAAGACCGCCCAAGGCAGGCTAGGGAGTACTTTCGCACAAATCCGCAGGGCCAGCAGAATTTGATTCATAGTTTCCGGCATCGTTGATTAATAAATCCCAAATCCCAAGCATCAAATGACAAAAAAATTCCAAAGTCTCAATATCCAATGACCAAAATATATACTTCTTTTCTCCCCTCTAGATTTATAAGTGTTTTGAATTTTGAATTTTGGACTTTGTTATTTGTTTGATATTTGGATTTTGTCATTTGAAATTCGTCGGCAGAATGGGCTCGATCATTGTACTCTTAGTCCCCCAGTGTTATGGTGGGTGATATATCCCCTCTGAATATTTGTGGAGACGCCAATGGGGCGAAACCCTCGGTTTCAAACGCTCATTATCCTGACATGCCTGCTTCTGCTGACAGCAGCAGCCCCGGCTGGTTCCCCGCCATGGGAGAAACTGGATGAGGGGCTACACCTCAATGAATTCTTTTTAAATGAGCAGACCGCCGACAATGAGTGCGGCATTATAGTCCTCAAAATCGATCCTGCCCATTATGATCTGCAACTCCTCACCGCCTCGGAACATGACCGCAAGTCCAGAACCATCAGCCAGTGGAGCAAGGATTTCTCCCTTGTGGCGGCCATCAATGCCAGCATGTACCAGGGGGTGGATTATCTTAAAAGCACGGGTTACATGCGAAACTACCGCCATAATAATAACCTGCATATCAACAGAAGTTTTGGAGAATTCCTGGCCTTCAACCCTGTTGAGCCATCTTTTCCCAGGGTGCAGATGATTGATCGGCGCCTTCAAAAGGATTGGAAGCAGATTATAAAAAAATACCGGTCTGTGGTTCAAAACTACAGGATGATCAGTTTTGGAAGAAAAAGGGGATGGCCCCGGCAATCCCAGAGGCATGGCACCGCCGCCATCGGCATGGATGCCGAGAAACAGGTCCTGTTCATTCTGAGCCGTGCCCCCCTCTCCACCCATGATTTGATTACTGCTCTGCTTTCTTTGTCCATCAATATCCAGAGTGCCATGTATGTGGAAGGGGGACCTCAGGCCGCACTTCACCTCAGGGCGGGAACCGGAAATGTGACATGGATAGGGGTCTGTGATGCAAACTTCGTTGTCCCGGACTATATCCCGGAGTTTGAACTTCCGAATGTTATAGGTATCCGAAAGAGAGTCCGAAGGTAAAAGGCATAGGACATAATAGGGCAGGCGCGCACAGTGCACGCCCTATGAGCGGGCGGCGCCTTTCTCATTTAAAAAGGAGATAGGTGGTATCATCGAGGGACTTAGCCCTGCCGATCATCTTTGCCTGCTCCACCCCTCCTTCTTTTAGGGCCCCGAGGAGGGAATCGCCCTGTTCTTCAGGAACGGCCACCATCAAGCCGCCGCTTGTCTGGGGATCATAAACAATCTGCTGATGCCAGGTGGGCAAATCCTTCTCAAAGCGGGTGTTTGCCTGCACCACCTGCCGGTTTGCAGCATTCACCCCTGTGTTCATTCCCTTCTCATACATCTCCAGGGCCTCTGCCATAATGGGCAGATCATCCAAGTGAATCTCGAATCGAACGTTGCTGGCTTTGGCCATCTCAAAACTGTGCCCGGCAAGACCAAAACCGGTAACATCTGTCGCAGCATGAATGTCGAACCCTGCCATGATTTCAGCGGCACGCCGGTTGAGGGTCGATATTGTCGCGATACATGCTTCCATGGCCTGTGAAGACACCCAGTTTTTGAGATTGGCATTGAAAAGCACCCCGCTGCCCACAGGCTTGGTCAGTATGAGCACATCCCCCGGCCTGGCCCCGCCATTGCTCCAGTATTTGTCCGGATGCACAATGCCGTTGACCGCGAGGCCGAACTTGGGTTCGTCATCCTCAATGGTGTGTCCTCCGGCCAGGACCGCGCCGGCCTCTGTAATCTTGCTCAGGGCCCCCGCGATAATCTGATGCAGAACTTCCTGCTCCAGCTTTTTGACAGGAAATGCTACCAGGTTCAGGCAGACTAAGGGTCGTCCGCCCATGGCATACACATCACTGATGGCATTGGCCGCTGCAATTTGCCCGTACTGGTAGGGATCGTTCACGGGCGGAGTAATGAAATCGGCCGTTGTGATGAGGGCCATCTCTTCATTGAGGCGATAAATGCCCGCATCATCCTTTGTATCGAATCCCACCAAAAGATTGGGATCCCTGTTCTGTGGCAATTCTGCCAAAAGTCTACCGAGCCCGACCGGGTCGATCTTGGCGGCTCAACCGCAGGTCTTTGACAGACTCAGCAGGGTCGGCTTTTTAAATAAATCCAAGCTTGCCATTGTCCTTCACTCCTTTGATGCTATTAAACATTTCCGTATAAAAACCTATTCGACCGAATTCAAGGTCCCTGGCAGATGAGGTTCGGCTTTTTATTGATAAAAATTCGGGGGAAGAAAAATGTTCTTCGGCCTGGCTTTCTGCCTACCTGACCCGGGCAGCGAGAGTTCTTCGCTTTCAAGTGAAGCCGAAGAATGGGGGCATGGGTATGTCTCCTTCACAACATTGCTGAAATGCGACCTATATTTTAAAAAGGTTATTCTTATTAGTCAAACTGGATTTTCCGATATATCGCAGACTTCCATTTGGAAAACCCGATGGAAAAGAGAGGATGAAAATACGCGCCCGGTCTGCTATGTTGTGGTGTAAAATCTTCTTTACGTATTGTTTTTTCAAAGTGCCGCCGATTGGGCCTCTCAGGCCAAAAAGGAAATGGTGATCAAAACATCTAGGGAAAATCACGTTGGAGGAGAAAAAGGCCGGCCGCGCTATGGCATGCTCGATTTCATTCGGGGCTTGGCCGTTTGCCTGATGATTTTCTACCATCTGGTCTTTGACCTGCACCATTTCCGGTTTATTTTTGCCGGTTTTTTACTTCATCCCTATTGGCTGAATTTTGCGAGATTCATCGTCTTTTTATTTCTCATCTGTGTTGGCATGGCACTTCCCCTGGTTCATAGAAACGGGGTTCAATGGGACCTTGTGTGGAAGCGATTTGCCAAGTTGGCCGCCTGCTCCATCGCCATCACCCTGATCACTTACATCCTCTACCCCGGGAACTTCATCTTTTTCGGGGCCTTACATTGCATTACAACCACGAGTGTAGCCGGTGTCCTTCTCGTGGGCAGGCCCCGGCTCGCCCTTGGGCTCTTTTTTCTGCTAGTGATTCCCGATATCATTTTTCAACCGACCCTGATACCCCTGTCTAAATGGCTCAACGTGGTCCCTGCGGACTATGTCCCCTTTTACCCCTGGGTGGGTGTCGTTCTTCTGGGAATCTACCTGGAGTCCATCGGATTCCACAAAATCTCCCTGGGCAGAAACATCCTGATCCGTGCCATTGAACTTATGGGCAGACACTCGCTCAAAATCTATCTTCTGCACCAACCCATTCTCTTCGGCATCCTTCTGTTGATCTACAAGCTCAAGAATGTTCACTGAATGACTCTTCTCCACAATTCCCCACTATCAAAGATGGCCCGTGGGAATGGAACCACTTCACAGCTGCTAATACAGGGGTCATGCCGTCCGCCATTATGGGGTTAAATTAAATCAATTCAAATCCCCTCTGCCTCCCCTTTACAAAAGGACGTTTACTTCCTTCTTTTATAAAGGAGGATCAACAGGGCTTACTGGAAGGTTGGATAGTCTAAAAAAATAATCATTCCAACCTTGGTGAAAAGCCCTTTCCCGCAGTCCTTTAATCGTTGACATTCCACAAAGGCCCCTATACTTAGTGGCTTTCACTATCCGGCTTTCAAAGAAGCTTCGGCCTTTTGAGGATGACTTTAAAATGACAGCTCCCTCCCATAGATTTTACTATGGCTGGGTAATCGTGGCAGTGTCCTGCTTTACCCTGGCTGTTGCCTTGGGAATCCGCTGGTCCTTCGGGGTGTTCTATGTCTCCATCCTGAATGAATATGGCTGGGGACGGGCAGAGACGGCTGGTGCCTTTTCCCTGGGCATGCTAATCCATGGGTTTTTTGCACCGGTTACCGGGACCATAATAGACCGCTTTGGGCCCCGATGGCTCTTTCCACTCGGCGCGCTTTTTCTGAGTATCTGCCTGGTGGCTGCCAGCTATACCCAAACCGTGTGGCAGCTCTACCTTTATTTTGGAATGGTTATCGGCATCGGGATTAACACCCTCTCCTATTCTCCCCACATGTCTCTCATTCCGAAATGGTTCATTCGAAGAAGGGGATTTGCCGCGGGCCTCGTCCTGGCGGGAATGGGATTGGGGTCCATGTTCATGGCTCCCCTGGTGGAGGTCATGATCGCCAGCGTGGGTTGGCGAAATGCCCTGTTGATCCTCGCCGCCTGCGTTCTATGCATACTTGTCCCTGTCACGGCCATTTTTCAGCGGCGCTCCCCCGATGAGGTGGGGCAGTACCCGGACGGTGTGGCCACGAATGTTTGCCAGGAGAAATCCCCCAAAGCCCCAAACAGGAATACAAGGATCCTGTGGACATTGAGAGATGCTCTCTGCACCGGACCCTTTTGGTGGTTGTTCCTGACCATCACCTGTCACGGTTTCATCATCAACATGCTGGTGGTTCATCAGATGGTTCATGTCGTGGACATGGGGTACAGTGCCATCATGGCAGCATCGCTCTTGGGAATGGTGGGCCTGCTGGGGTCCATAGGTGGAATACTCTGTGGATCCTTTTCTGATCGCGTGGGACGGGAGGTCGCCTGCACCTATGGGAGCCTATGCGCTATCATGGGAGTCCTTTTTCTCGTTCTTGCAGGATATATTCAGTCGACCTGGCTGCTGTACGGGTTTGTCCTGCTCTATGGTTTTGGCCAGGGTGCACTTGGGCCGGTAACAGCCACCACCACAGGGGATCTCTTCCCCGGCAACTCACTGGGCCGAATTTTTGCCGTCATGACCATGGGATTTGGTGTCGGGTCAGCCTTCGGGGCTTATATAGGCGGGTATTTTTACGATCTGACCGGAAGTTACCTGATCCCCTTTATGCTGGTGCTCGGGAGCATTGTTGTGGCCGCCCTGGGGATCTGGATGGCAGCCCCCCGCCGCCTCCGGGTTGTTTGAGGTGCTGTGAAGGGCATCATCAGTTCCAGTGCCAATCTCTAAATAATTCCTTTAGTCACCAAAAAAGATTCGGTGGGCATTTCCATAGAGGATGGCCTCCTTGGCACCATCCCCGATAGGCAGGTCCATGATGCCCGCGATGTTTTTCCCTACATCCGTGGGCATGGGCGGCCAGTCGGAACCGAATATAACTTTGTCCGCATTCCTTTCAAGGTCGGGAAAGTACTTGAGAAGATTGGCAGGCGGCAGGCCGGATATTTCCATATACACATTCGGGTGCAGACGCGAGAGGAAAAAGCATTCTTCATACCAGAAGCCCCTCCCGCTGTGGGCCATGACAATGGTTAAATCGGGAAAATCCACAGCCACATCATCCAGGTGGATGGGCGCGCAGTACTTGAGCCTCGTCCCCCTGAAAACGGATGAACCAATATGGAGCAGGACAGGGATCCCTAACTCCTGGGCCACGGCATACATGGGATACATGCGCGATTCGTTTGGATAGAAAAACTGGTAGGACGGCAGGAGCTTGAGCCCCTTCACACCACACTCTTTCACATAGTACTCCAGTTTGGAGGCAGGGTCCGGATGGGTATTGGGATTGAGGGAGGCAAAGGGCAGCAGCATCTCCTGGCCCTTGCAATAGGCAATCACCTCTTCTGTAGGCACAAACGTACTGGTTGCCGGGGCATACTCCGGAAGCACCACCGCATAGGAAACCCCCTGTCCCTTCAAATAGTCTGCAAATATCCGCGGGTTCTCTGCGTATTCCCCAATTCTCGAAAAAAATTTCGGATTGGTCTTTTCCAGAAAAGTAAGGTGGGTGGGGGTCAACATCTCCTTGATGAGGAGGTGGGTGTGAAAATCGATGACATGCATATCGAGATCCTGGGGCAAGAGTGGTGGTTGGCGAAGTATAGGGACAATGCCCTTTGACTGTCAACGTAAAAGGCCTCTATTGATTTACTCACCCTGATCTGGTATGGGAGAATCTGTTACCTATCTTCCGGGTACTCTGCCAAAAACCTTGAGGACACTTTCATCATGATAAGAAACCCCAATGCACGACCGCAACGGCACAAACCATCTGTCTTCTTCGTGATTACATTTACCCTCCTCCTTGCATTGACCGGCCTTGTTTCCCCCCTTGAGGGCCTTTCTGCGGAAAGTGATAGGGGCTGTCTTTGGTCTTTTAAAACGAATCAGAATACCATTTACCTCCTCGGCTCCATGCATCTCTTCAAGAAAGAGAGCTATCCCATGCCCCTGGCAATCCAGAGGGCCTATGCCGACTCCAAAAAACTAGTATTTGAAACGGATATGGAAAAGATGGCGGACCCGGCCATGCAGGCCATGTTGTTGGTCATGGGCATGTACCCACCGGATCAAAATCTGTTTCAAAATATCCCCGAAGAGACCCAAGCCATGCTCCGTGAAAAACTGGCCAAAGGCGGTATCCCTCCGGAATATTTTTCCCGTTTCAAACCATGGTTCTGCGCCCTGACGCTTACAATGACAGAGCTGGTCCGGTTGGGTCTTGATCCCCGCTACGGCATAGACATGCATTATTTCCAGAAGGCCAAAAGTGACGACAAAGAAACCCTCTTCTTTGAATCCTTTGAAGATCACCTCAAACTTCTGGCTGGGATGGATCAGGAGGAGCAGGCCTCTTTTTTGAGCCAAACCCTCAAGGATCTCGATATCATAGAGGAGATGGCATCACGATTGCTATCTTCATGGAGAGAAGGGGATGTGGACGGCCTCGCGGCCGTACTTTTGAAGAGCTTCAGGGATCACCCTGATATCATGGAACGTCTCCTCATTGAGAGAAACAGGAACTGGCTCGAAAAGATCGAAGACCTCATGGAACAGCCGGACAATGTTCTCATTGTGGTGGGCGTAGGACATCTCATCGGGGAAGGGAGTCTCGTGGATTTTTTGAGAGATAATGGTTTCAAGGTGAATCAGAAATGAGGAGGCGCCCAACCCCGTTAAGGCGAAAAACCCTTTGGATAACGCTGCTGACCCTTGCTTTGTGGCCCCTTGTCAGCAGCAATACTGCATCACCAACGACTATCGTCGTGGTCAGAACACCCACGGAGATATATATCGGGGCGGACAGCAAGATTACGGATATCAGAAATGAATCCATCACATCCACGGCCTGTAAAATCAGACAAGTGGATGATCTCTTTTTTGCCTTTTCAGGCCTTCCAAAGATTCCCGGTGTTGAATCCGATCTGATGGAGATCATCGAGGAGGCCTCTAGAGGTGGGGGCACCATCGCTGAAAAGATAGAGGAGTTTGATGATATCATTGTTGATGAATGGTCCAAGGGTCTTCAAGCGCTGAAAGAGGAACGCCCGCAATTCTACAAAGAAGAACTGAAGGGGAAAATTGTCCTTCAGGTTGCCTTTGCCGGGATTCAGAATCGGAAGCCGGTATTTTTCATGATGCACTTGAAAGCCGTGGAGAGGGATGGTTTCCCCGCCATCGCCATCTCTAAAAAAAGCTGTCCCGGGGATTGTCAACAAGGCAAGGTCATAGCCTATCTCGGCCACACGGGAGCCCTCAACCGATATATGTCGGATCGTTCCAATGTCTGGAAAGCCGGATATGTTCAAGGAATCCGTGAACTGATCACGCTTCAGATTGAGGCCCAACCGGAACACGTGGGGCCGCCCATCGATATCCTGCATATTAACAGAAGGGGGGCCGAATGGGTCCAGATCAAGTCCGAATGCCCGGAAATTGAATAATGGCCGAATCCGGAAATATCCCCTCCAACGCCGGAACCCGGTATATCCGGGTCTTTCGCCTTCTTGCCTGCGCAATGGGACTCCTTCTTTTAACCGCCAGTTTCCTGAAGGCCATGGACCTAGGCCTGTTCATTGGTCAGATTCGCGCCTACGGTATCATATCCAACCCCATTTTGATCATCATCATCGCCTGGGGGCTCATTGCGGTCCAGTGGGTCCTGGGAGCCGGCCTGATCCTTTTCTATCGGCCTGGGTGGCTACTGCCGTTGACAACGCTCCTCTGGCTGTTTCTCATGGCGGTAACGGGGTGGGCATGGTTGACCGGGGTGACCCAGGAATGCGGATGCTTCGGTGCCTGGGCCAGGCAAAAGCCGGGTATCGCAACCCTTGAAAACCTTGGCTTTTTCTTAATAACTTTGTTGATCTGGAAATACTCCGGGGCCTCCCAGACCACGGGGGGAAGGGCAAAAGCCGTCATCATGGCTGCTGCCTTCGCAATCGGCCTGGTATTGCTCGTGTTTTCCGGGGTACCCGGTGTTTCGAAATCCCAAGACCGGATCGATGACTTCCCTTTTGAACTGATCAAGGATATTCATATCCCGGGAAAGGGGCGAATTGATTTTAAACAGGGCTCCCACATCCTCTTTCTCATGTCTACGGATTGTCTCCACTGCCAGGAGTCCCTGCCGGAGGTAGACCTCCTGGCGGAAGCCAGGCAATTGCCCCGTATCATTGCCTTATCCATGAATGGAGATATGGAGCGAGAGAGGTTCATCAAAGAATATGACCCTGCCTACCCTATCGGGCAAATCAAGGAGGATCTGTTCTGGCGCTTGCTCGGTATGGCCGACCTGCCACGTTTTTTTCTTCTCAGTGACGGACGTGTCCTGAAGGTATGGAATCAAGGGGTCCCGAAGGTTGAGGAGGTTGAAAAAGTCCTGGGAACCCCTGCGCCGCCCTGACCCGCATTATTCATGAATAATGCAGGCTAACCGGTCTTCCCCATATTTCCCAGGAAGCTGCAGATCTCCTGACCAAAGGCCTTCATCTGCCAGTTTCTCATCGCCTCTATCTTTTGGAGATCCTCCGGGTCTTTGGGGTTTCCATCCGCAATGGCCTGAATCAAGACGTTATTGCAGATAAAACCAGGTTCCATTGTCCAGGCCTGGGCACACTTTTGCCGCCAGGTCTTGAGGGCCTTCACCCTTCTGGAGATATTCGGGTCAAAGGATCGGCGCTTATTTTTGGGGTAGGCAGGGAGCCCATCATCCGAGAGACTCAAGGCCTTCTGTATGTTCTGAATGAGGGGTCCGCCCAGGGCCTTTTTCTGGCGATCACCTATTCCTTTTATGGTTCTAAGGGCCTTTAGCGTGACTGGCTTTTCTTCTACCAACGCCATGATCGCAGGGTTCCCCAAGACCTTAAAGGGCGGTCGATCCCGCTTTTCTGCGACTTTCTCCCGAAACTTCAATATCGCCTCAAGTACGGCCAGACTTCTGGCATCATACTTTCCCGCACCCTTGAATTTGAGAAAAAGGGGGGTTTCCTGGTTGTTTGCCGATCGGACCTGGCTTTGTATGCGGCACTCCTCCTCGGCCCAGGAAAGACGACCCTTTTGCTTCAGTTCTCCTTCCAACATCCGGGCCAGGGGGATGAGATAAAGGCTGTCCATTACGGCGTAGGTAAGCATTGCCTCAGGCAATGGCCTTTGGGACCAGTCCTCTTTTTGATATTTCTTTTTGATGGTCACTCCGAGCCTGGCCCTGAGGAGATCTGCAAGGCCTGCTTCCTTGAGGCCAAGAAATCTCGCTGCAATCTGGGTATCAAACAGGGAATTAACACTGAGTTTGAAATCCCGGTGCAAAGAGCGGATATCATAGTCGGCCCCATGAAAGATTTTCCGAATGCGGTTATCAGCAAATATGTTCTCCAGCGCAGAAAGATCTCTCACGGCCAGGGTATCCACCAATATGTTGGAGGTAGGAGAAGAAACTTGAAGAAGACAGACCTTCTCCCGGTAGTGGTACATGGAGTCCGCCTCCAGATCGACGCCGATAGCCGGCTCCTTTTCCAGTTGAACAGCTAACTTGTCAAGGTCCTGCTGATTTTCAACAAAGGAGTATTTCGGTTGCCCCTGTTCCATAAAAATCCACTCGGATGGGAAAAGAAATAAGGTATTCACAATGGCAAATGGTGACAAGGTATTGGAAAAGGTCAAACTTGACAAGGGAAAAGCATGGTTGTCATGTAAATCACCCCTATAGGGTTTTGAGAAAAAGGGCATTTTCCATTCTCCAGTATCATGTCCCGGAAATAACTTTAATAATGTGAATCTATTTATCCCCGACCAACGAAATTCTCATCGCAATAATTATAGGTATTTCTGGGACACCACGCTATAATGCGGTTCTTTGCTCTTGATCCCAGGGCCTGGCTTCGATACACTCATTACCCTGAGGTTGCCCCCGGTGAGGGGTTCTGTTCATTTCCCTAAATTTAGCGATGAAAGGAGAACATATCGATGGCCGATACTGATGTGAAAGGAATTTTTGACAGGATACCAGAGGCCTTTAATGCCGACGCCGCCCAGGGGGTGGATGCAATCTTTCAGTTTGAGATTACAGGAGAAGGCGGAGGCACATGGAATGTGGTCATCAAGGATGGGGCCTGTGAAGTCCAGGAAGGCGCCCACGATGACCCGAGTGTGACCATGACCATGTCCACGGAAACCTGGATGGGGTTAGTAAATAAGGAAGTGAATGGGATCCAGGCATTTATGAGTGGAAAGCTCAAGGTCGGTGGCGATATTATGCTGGCACAGAAATACCAGAGCCTGTTCTCTTTTTAATCCTCCTGAGGCGGACAAGTCCGCCTGAGGTTTACCCGCCTCAGGAGGGCGGACAGATGGGGGTTTTCCGACAGCCTCCTAGGCGGCAACCATGGCACGCATCATGTCAGAGGCGTTTTGCGCATGGTCCGCAATGGAGCCGATGGTCTCCACCAGCCTGATGAGGTGAAAGACCTTGAGAGGATCCTTTACCTTGGTGAATATTTTGTGTATCAACTCCCGCTCCAGTTGATCGCATTCATGTTCCCGCTGGCGAATGCCTCGAATCAAGGATTTGATCTTCTGTCTCTCTTCCTCTGATCCCGATTTGAAGAACTCCAGTGCAAGTCCCACCATGGGAGAAAGATCCTCTATGGCGGGAACCACCTTCTCCGCCAGATAGCCCAGGTCATCCTTGATGTCATCTTCAAATTCTTCCGGTCTGTAGGAAAGCCAGTAAAGGGCCTCTTCCACCACGTCCAGGACCTTGTCCTGCTCCCGCAGATACATGAAGAACTGGAACTTGTCCACCGGCATCAGGATGCCCCTCGGCATATGGCCCCTGATGTTCCGCTTGATGGCATCGGCTTCCGATTCCATCTTGGCGACCTGGTCTGTCAGGTCCTCGAAATCTTCACATTTCATGTCCAGATGGCATTTGACCGCCTGCAGAAACATCCTGCCGCAATCGCTCACCTTGTCCGAATGCTTTTTCAGGTTCTCAAATGGGGACTTGTAAAACAAATACATAAATGTAGAACGCATGCCTTATCTCCCTTTTTCTATAATAACACCCATTCAAACACTTTGTAAAATATCATGGATAGCACAATCGTAAAGGGCAAGGTGATGAACCAGGAATAGAGGATATTTCGCACCACCCTCAGATCCAACACTCCCATGCCTCTCATGAAACCGACACCTACAACGGAGCCCACCAGGACGTGGGTGGTGGAGACGGGGAGTCCCAAACGGGAACATATGAGAATCGTCGTAGCCGCACCAAACTCTGCGGAAAAACCCCTGACCGGTGTTATCTCGGTAATCTTTTTTCCTATGGTCTGCATCACCTTGGCCCCAAAGGCCAAGAGCCCTCCCCCCACGGCTAACCCTCCTATTGCCAGCATCCAGAAAGGGACCGCCACCTGCATGACCACGGTTTTTGTCTTTACCACCGAATAGATGGCAGCCAGAGGGCCGACCGCATTGGCCACATCATTGGCACCGTGTGCAAAGGCCACATAACAGGCGGTCATAATCTGCAAGTATGCAAATACACACTCCACTTTCTCACTTTCATTTCCCCGAATCCACCTGCACCCTTCACCACCAAGCCTGGAAAGAATCATTTTCCCTGCAAACCCTGCAACCAGAGAAATCGGTAAAGCAATGATAAAGGACTCGAAAAATCCAAGATCGAGATGGAGATTCTTCAACCCCTTGAACAGAACAGAGAGTATGAGCACCAGAAAGATGACAGATAACAGCCAGGGCGCATAAATCTGGGCGGACCGGTAGGGCATGTCAGCATTCAGAATCTTCTTGTAGACGATGTAAAAGATGAGCCCCCCGAGGATAGCCCCGGCCAGAGGGGAAATTACCCAACTGAGCACAATAGTCCCCACCTTCCCCCAGGAGACAGCCCAAAAACCCACGGCCAGGACCCCAAAGCCGACTACGGCCCCTACAATGGAATGGGTGGTGGAAACGGGAAGGCCGAAATGGGTTGCAAAGTGGACCCATATCCCGGCTGCAAGAAGCGCCGCAAACATCCCCAGCAGCAGTTTTTCAGGTGAATCCGCCAAAAGGGAAGGGTCTATCATGCCCTTTCTGATGGTATTTGTAACTTGCCCTCCCGCCAGGATCGCCCCGCTCACATCAAAAATTGAGGCCACAATAACAGCCTGCCTCATGGTCAGGGCCCCGGAACCCACCGAGGTTCCCATGGCATTGGCCAGATCATTGGCCCCGATGTTTGCAGCCATATAGAGGCCGAGCAATGTCGCCAAACCGAGAATAAGAGAATCCGCACCAACCGAAAGAAGTTCGTTCATCCCGCTCCGCCGTTTTGTTTCTTGAAAGGCCGCTTTTTTCTTCGAGGACTGATGATGCTCCGTGTGGGGTAATAACCGCCCGCCACATTGACGCAGGGATAGACAAGAGATCTTTTCCCCAGAAGGGTTCCGGGGCTGGTGACCGAATTGCAGCCGGTCTCGACATTATCGCCCAGTATGGCACCGAATTTCCGGAGACCGGTTTTATACTCTTTCCGTTCTATGCTGAGTTTCATTTCAACATCGATGATTTTCAGGTTGGCAAGTTTGGTCCCGGCCCCCAGGTTTACATTGTTCCCCAATATACTGTCCCCGATATAGGCGAAATGGCCTGCTTTGGCGTCATTGAGCATGATGGCGCTTTTGACTTCCGTCGCATGACCCACAACACATCGATCCCCGATAAGGCAGTTTCCCCGTATATAGGCGCCCTGTCTTACTTCAGTATGATTACCGATGATGGTTGGTCCCTTAATCAAGGCACCCGGTTCGACCACAGACCCTTTGCCTATGCATATGTTGGAATCAAACAGTACTGCCCCTGCATAGATAACAGAAGCCCCTGAAAGTTCCTCGCCCTCCCTGAAGACCTTTAAATGGCCTTTGGTCGTATCACCGGGTTCAATCTCAAGATGATCATCAGAAATCGTTTCACCATTCCATATGATGCAGGTCTTTGAGAGCATTTCTCCACTGAGCCGGCCTGTATTGGATACGATATTTTCCTTGATATGGGGTTTCAGGGCAAGGAGTGTCTCCCACACGAACTCCATGCCCGCAAAAATTCCCTTGTGTTCAAATTCTTCCAGATCGAAGAAGTCTTCTGGTTTGAGCATGGTCCCCCCTATTCTTCCAGGGTCGATGTATCGCCTTCCGGAAGCCCCAGCTCCCTTGCCTTCAGGAGTCTTCTCATTATTTTTCCGGATTTGGTTTTGGGCAATCCT
>JAFDIX010000469.1 GCA_019307805.1 Deltaproteobacteria bacterium
AGGTTGCCCCATGCTGCCACGCTTCTCAAACCCCATCTGATCGTGGAACAGACGGCTCTCAAAAAATCCGTTTATAAAGAGTGGTCCCAACGGGAGTGCCGGGAAATACAGGATGTCTTTCAAAGATCCCGCACTGCCCTCCTCAGCGGTGAATTCGATATTGTAATCCTGGCAGGGATTCACTCAGTATTGGACTCTGATCTCATTTCCATGGGCCATGTGATGGATCTGGTCAGGGAAAAGCCTGCACACGTTGAGCTGGTTTTGACAGGAACCGGTGTCCAAGACGATTTTATTGCCAGTGCCCATCTCGTGACCGAAGTGATGTGCCGTAAAGGGCATTCCAATGGTGAAGATGAACGGGTTGGGGGGGCTCCCACTGAAGTTATTACGGGAAACGGAAAGGGGAAGACCACCTATTGCCTGGGCAAGGCCATGCTCATGTCATGCCTTGGGACCCACGGGACGATCCTGCAGTTTATTAAATCTTCAAGACCCTATGGAGAGGTCAAGGCCCTAAAAAAGTTTCCCGATCTGGATATCAAGACCATGGGAGAAGGTTTTCTTGATGAAGATGCAGACGTCCAGGAGATGAAGCACCTGGAAGCAGCCAGACAGGCCTGGGAAGGGTGCCTGAGGGAGATATTTTCACTGAAGTATGGGGTGGTGGTACTGGATGAGGTCAATATCGCCACCCACTATGGTCTGGTGCAGCCCGAGAGGGTGCGAGAATTGATGTTTCTCAAACCCCACCAGTTACATCTTATCATGAGTGGCCGAAATGCACATCCCGAAGTCATGGGAGGGGCATCCATGGTCATCGAAATGAAAGAAATCAAACACCCCTACCAGCAGGGTATAAAGGCCAGAAAGGGAATAGAGTTTTAGCCCGAAGTGTTTAACTTCTTAAAGCTATTGACAGGGCACCAGAGCTATTCTTTGATCCTGGTTTCCCGGTACTGGTAATAGGCATCCCTGACGGCGACGTAGGGATCCAGTGCCGCCTCTTTAAGCGCTTCATACTCGCCGATGGTGAGAGAGACATTATTGAGCGCCTCAACCAGCCTGATCGCAATAGCCCACCAAAATGGATCGATATAGGCCGGGGGCCACATGAAACCGTCTGCAATAAGCCCGAAGCCATCCCGGGCGCTGGATGGGCCGAAAAAAGGAAGGCTGAGAAAGAAGCCGTTTCCCAGACCCCAATGCCCCAGTGTCTGCCCAAAATCCTCATTAAAGTTTTTGATACCCGCTTTACTGGCAACATCGAAAAAGCCTGCAAGACCGGCGGTCGAATTGACAAGAAAGCGAATGAATTCCGATCCTGCCCCCTCGAATTTAAGCTGGAAAAGGCAGTTGAGAAAGCGGATTGGGAACCGCAGGTTGTAAAAAAAGTTCCTTACCGCCACCCTGACAGGCTCCGGGAAGATGAACTTGATACCCTGGCCAATGGGTTTGAAAAAATAGAAGTACAACCCGTCATTGAGGCCGAACATGGCACGGTTGAAACCTTCTATAGGATCTGAAATGGTCTTCAGCGGAACGTCATCTTCATATTCATCATCATAGTCGTCATCTTTTTTGATCTCGGACTCAGACTTTTCAGACGTCTCATTCTGAGCCAGAACCAGTGGCCACTGGGGATCCACTTCGTTCGGGCCATAAAAGGATTGGGCCGCCTCATCGACCGGTTCAATGTGTGGTGAGGCAAGAGCAACGAACGCAGGTTGGGCAAACAAGATGATTGCACAAACCGCAATACCTAATAATTTTCTCATGGTACAGGCTCCTTTCCCCTTCTACGAGACTCTGAAGTATTGATTACCCTACTTCCGGGCAACCTTTTCGTCCAGTCTTTTCATAAGATCACTAAATGATGACCTTCTTAAAATATTATTGAATTGGGTGCGATAGTTGTTGACCAGGCTGACGCCCTCTATGGAAATATCATACACCAACCAGTCGTCTGTTTTCTTCTTAACCCGGTATACTACACTAATTTCCTCATTATTGCTTGTCATAATTTTAGCGGTCACTGATCCATAATCACCATCAACCCGTTCATCCTCATAGTGGACCTTTTCCCCGGAGTAATTGGCCACCTTTCGCATATATGCCCCTTCAAGCAGTTTGGCAAATGCTGCGGTAAATGCCTCTTTTTCTTGTTTGGTCCTCTTTCGCCAATGCCGCCCCAGGGCCCTCCGGGACATCTCTTGCCAGTCAAAGCGTTCGTTTACAGCCTCGCGAATCCTCTTTTTCCTCTCCCCTGCCATCTCCGGGGGCATGAGAGCGGGATCTGCGAGTATATCCATGATCTTTTTTGTTGTCTCTTGAACGCTGCTTTCAGGTGTCGCTCCCATTATAGGTTCGTGAAGGCATACCGTCAACAGCAGAACCAACATTATTCCCAGAAGGTATCTTTTCGTCATGTTGTCCTCCGCCACGTGGGCTATATTCTGCCAAAAACGAAGTTGGAAATCAACTGCTCCAGGTCTACGACCGGTTGTGTCTCTCGAAGCTGACCCCCTGGCGGAATGATTTTCTCTGAACCCCCCGGGCTTATTTGGATATACTTCTCACCAATGAGCCCCCTGGTCTTCACAGAGGCAATGGCATCTTCTTGAATCTCAATACCCCTGTTAATAGACATGATGACCTTGGCCTCGTAGTCATCCATTTTGATATTCTTGATACGGCCCACCTCCACTCCGGCTATTACAACAGAGGCCCCATTCTTCAGGGCTCCCACATCTGCAAAAATGGCATTGATTTCATAGCCCGTGCCGCCGAAAACTTCCATCCTGGCCAACTTTATGGAGAGGTAAGCGAGGCAGAGTATGCCTGCAAGGAGAAAAACACCCACACCCAGTTCCAAATCAAATTTCCTCATGTTTACCTCCTAAGGATTCCGGCCTATTGAATCCTTTAAATCATCCTGGTGGCCTCTGTTATTTACCGGGCCGTCAAGGCCGATAGTTGATACAAATTCAGTGCTCCACCGAAAGAGCGAAAGGCACTACATGCCCCTAGGAAAGGGGTTCTTCTATAACTCCCTGGATAAAGGCCGCCACCAGGGGGTCCTTTGAAGTTGTAATCTCTTCCGGAGTTCCCACGGCCATAATCACCCCTTCCCGAATGATGGCTACCTTATTCACGATATCAAACACCTTGGGAATCTCATGGGTGGCAATGATCCCTGTAAAATGTAACCGCTCATGAAGGTCATGAATGAGTTTCAAAATGGCATTACAGGATATGGGATCAAGGCCCGTGGTGGGTTCATCAAAAATCATGATCTCAGGCTGCAACACCAATTCCCGCGCCAGAGCAGCACGTTTTCTCATCCCGCCGCTGAGTTGGGAAGGGTACTTGTCCTTTGCTTCGGCAAGGCCCACCTGGCCCAGTTCATAAAGCACCTTTTCCCCAATATCCGCCCTACCCATGTCAGTCATTTCCCGGAGAGGGAAGGCGACATTATCGAAAACCGTCAATGACTCGAAGAGCGCACCTCCCTGGAAAAGAAATCCCAGGCGGGTCCGCAATCTGGCAAGTGCCCTTCCACTCAGGCCGAAGATATCTTGACCGTCTATTATCACACGGCCTGTCTCTGGTTGAAGCAAACCTGAAA
>JAFDIX010000470.1 GCA_019307805.1 Deltaproteobacteria bacterium
GTAGAGTTGCATGATGGGCTTGTCAAATCTGGAGCTGGCAATGAAGAGGTTGAGCCCGACCGGGGGCGTATTATAACCAATGCCCAGGTTGGCAAGAAAAATAATACCCAGATGAACGGGATCAATACCGAATTTGATGGCCAGGGGAAGAATCAGGGGAACGACCACCAGAATGGCGCTGAAGATATCCATCATGCAGCCCACAATGATCAGGAAGACATTGAGAACCAGCAAAAAAGCTATTTTGCTGTGTATGTAACCCTCTAATGCCGCAAGGATCTTCATTGGGATAAAGGCGTCCACCAGATAGTTTGTGAAACCGAGAGCCGCGCCGAGAACAATCATGATTCCTCCCACCATCTTCATGCTCTCCTGCATAATCCGGGGAATATCCCTCCTGAGACTCAGCTCACGAAATACAACCACCTTAATAAACAGGACATAGACTACCGTGAGGGCGGCGGCCTCCGTGGCGGTGGAAAGACCGGAATATATCCCTGCAATGATGAGAAGGGGAATGGGGAGTTCCCAGACGACTTCTTTGAGACCGGAAAGGAGTTCCCTGAAGGAAAAGGAAGGCCTTTCAAGTTTCCAACGGACTCCCATGAAAACGGAGTAGAGGCATAAAATGCCCACCATTACGATCCCGGGAAAGACTCCTGCAATGAACAGCTTTTCAATGCTCACACCCGAGACAAAACCAAACAGGATGATGGGTAGACTGGGGGGAAAATGCAGACCCAGACTGCCTGAAGTGGTCATCAAACCCAGTGAGAAATTTTCTCCATATTTTTCAGAAATCAGGGCGGGAAGCAGAAGTCCTCCCAGAGCTATAATCGTAATTCCGGTTGCCCCGGTGATGGCGGTGAAAAAAGCACAGGAGACAAGGGCCACCACACCAAGGCCCCCCGGCACCCACCCGAAGAGGCTCCTTGAAAACCGAATCATGCGTGCCGAGGTACCCCCCTCGCTCAAGAGATATCCGGCAAAGGTAAAGAGGGGAATAGCCAGGAGTACCGGGGCATTGGCCAGGCGAAAGATTTCTATGGCAATGGCTGAGAAATGAACCTCACTGGTATGGAGGCCCAGCATGGCAGCCCCCATAATTCCTGCAAAGATGGGGAGCCCGAGAATGGTCAGGAGGATAAGCAGGATGATCAACAGGGGAATCATTCTGATTTCCTCCTGAATATTACCACAACCTGTTCAATGCCCATGTTAATGAAACGAAAAAGGATAAGGAAAAAGCCCAGGGGAAGAATGATCTGCCCGAGCCAGGTGGGTATCCCGAGAAAGAGTTCGCCGCCAAATTCCCATTCTGTCTTGACGTATCCAATGGATGCCATGATCATAACGGCGCAGATGACAACGCAGGCAAAGCAGAGGAGGAGATTCCTGTAGGGTATCCATTGTTTAGGGAAAATGGATGCTGTCAGGTCAATCTTGATATGCTTGTTTTCGCCCGTGAGGAGCGAGGCCCCCAGGAAGGTAACCCAAAGGACCAGAAGCCGGACAAAGGGCTCTGACCAGTCCACATATCCCAACAGGCTGTTGGCCCATTGCATGTGCCCATGGGTATACAGCCCCCTCAGGATGACCTGAAGAAACGTCAGGAAGACCATGAGGGAGAGGAACAGGACGATAAACCATCCCTCGACCTTTGCAATGGCCTGATCAATGCGTTTTAATACTTTCATAGGGTGTTTATCGTTGCACGCTGAAAGCTGAGAACTTTTCAAGGTTAGTGGGGTCTATTCAGAATTTCATAGACTTGATCCAGGATTTCCCTGGGATAGACCTTGCCTGCCAACTTTTTCGCCACCTCATCATGCACCCTGTAGAATTCTTCCAGATCCTTGCCTGTGGGCATGGGAAGCATTGTAAGCCCCCCGTCCTTGAGCAGCTTGATCGTATCTCCTGTCTGCCTTCGAAGCTCCTGTGTGAGACTGTCCATTGTCGATACAACCTCTCGTTGAAAAAGGGGGACCAGGTCAGGGGGAATTTTCTTGAAGGCTTTTGCGGAAATGAGAAACGCCCCGGTGGCATTGGCCAGGGGGAGTAAGGTCATGTACTTGACATTGGTATACCACTGGAGTGCAAGAATGCCAAGAGGGGGGCCGTAGACCGTGTCTATCATCTTGGTGTTCAATGCGGTGGTTACATCCGTCACCGCAAGGGGAATGGGATTTGTCCCCATGACTGCAAAGGTCTCTTTGGAGATGGGATCACCGGACCAGGACCAGATTTTGAGATGGGAGAGATCCTTAACCTTTCGAATGGCCTTTTGAGAGAATAGATGAACGCTCCCCACTTCCGCCCAGGAAATGAACTCAAAACCCTTTTTTTTGAAATGCTGTGCAAAATTATCTTGCAGCCTCTTTTGGACCAGGTCCACTTCCTCGGTATTTCGAAACAGAAAAGGGAGATCCAGAACCCTGACCATAGGCAGGATTCGGCCAATCCCGACTCCCGAGAAAACCGCACTGTGTATCTGACCGATCCTGATTTTTCGCAATACATTAGATTCATCCCCTGCAATGCCACCTCCGTACAAACGGAACCCCAAACGTCCATGACTCTTTTTTTTCACTGCCTTGTCAAGTCGCCGCATATATTTCATCCAGGTGGAACCATCCGGTGCCAGGGTGGCGAACTTTATCCGGAAGGAGTCCTTCTTCGAATAGCCCGGTTGGGGGAAGATCAGAAAAGAAAGCAGAAAGACGGGAACCAACACCAAGATTGTAACCCACTTGTTTTTCAACGGAACAACCTCCTCATATTTGTTATGAGCATCTAAAAGAAAAAGTCCTCTGACATCTCTTTAAGATGGGCAGCCTTTTCTTTGGCCATGGTGTTGATGAGGCACACGTCCTTCAATGGCGCCGTTTTCCCCTGACCGATTTCATCGAGCAGTTCAAAAAAGAGTTTCTTGTTCTGGACCCTCACTGCATAGTATCTGGCATAGTAGTATTGGGCCAGCAGGAATTTTCGTTCCCTCAGGTCCAGGGCCTTCTCGAAAAAGACTTTTGCCTCTGCAACATCACCACCAAACATTGGTGAACGGGCTGACAGGCTGATACCCATGAGAATATAGGGCAGGCCATGGAAATATTCCGGATCCAGTTCCAGGACTTTTTTCAGACAAGCCTGGGCAGCACCCAACTGGGCAATTGCAGCAGGTTTGTCCAGGTTGAGGTTGATCCATGCATTCCAGGCAACAGTGGTCCAGAACAAGGCCTGGAGATCCTGGGTTTTTATTTCTTTCAGAGACAAATTTTTTAGATTCTTCAGATTCGGTCCCTTGGGACCCAGGGCTTTCATCCCATAGTCCCTCGCACGCAGGTACAGATTAGATGCCCTGTCCGGGTCGTCATCCTCCACATAGAGTAGGGTGAATCCGCTAAAACCCATGGCAAGGGTCGTGAGAAGCGCTTTGTTTTCAGGATCGCTTTTGAGCAGCCCTTCCAGGAGTTTCAACTGTGCAGGCATGGCTGTTTTTGCAAGCTGAAAATCACATTCTTCAAAAATGGATTCTGAGAATTTGGGGAAAAGGGGCGAGGAAACCTGAAGCGCAATAGAGGCACATCCAAGACAGAAGATCATCAAGAGGAGTACAGATCCAAGGCACGACAGAAGATCATCAAGAGGAGTACAGATCCAAGGCACCGGAGGGGACTCTTTGGTGTTCTCATGCTAGCTCCTCGTGACGTAAACTCCTGGAGTGAAATTTGTAAGCCATCGATTGGAAAACGGATTCATTTGCGCAATGGCATAAGGTGTAAGGCTCACGGCGCACGGATAAGGAACATCTAACCGCTTCTTTGACCGTGAGCCCTATATCTTGAGCCTTTCGCCATTTCGATGGCAGACTCAATTCGTATTCACTACGGGATTTATTGGTCCAGTCATTCCCCGTATTGACCATCAATACCCAATGAATGGATCTCCCTTCTCCGGAGGTTTATCAATGAGTTTTTCTGCAAGAAATTGTGCGCCGGCCCCATTTTCCATTTTCATGACCCGTTTGTAATAGGCGAGGG
>JAFDIX010000471.1 GCA_019307805.1 Deltaproteobacteria bacterium
TCCATTATCAATCCCTGGAATGATACGGTTCAAGGTTAGGGAACACGGAAGTCCAGAGCGAACTCTACATCGCTGGCAATCACCTTGATTTATGTCGGTTACCAGATGTCCGGCAGATAATATGCTAATTTGTCGATACGTCATGGTTGTAATCCCTGTTCGTTGCCGTGGTCGCGCATTTCAGCGTATGATTGCTCAAGTGAGATCAAATATCTCTTTCTTCCCAGGCCGCTTGCGAATCCGACGAGACCCCCGTCGCTGCCAATGACCCGGTGTCAAGGTACAATGACGGACAGTTTGTTTTTGCCGTTGGCATTGCCCACCGCCCGACAGGCGGCGGGATTTCCAATGGTAGTGGCCAGCTCTTTGTAGGACCACGTTTTGCCATAAGGGATGGTGATCAGCGTTTTCCAGACGCGTATTTGAAAATCAGTGCCTTCCAAAGAGAGCGGGAGGGAAAATTGCCGGCGTTTTCCTGAAAAATAGGCTTTTAATTGCCGACGGGTTTCCTGGAGCAGTGGATCTTGGCTGGTCTGCCGCCAACTTTCATCCCTGGGCAACGGTTTGGCACTGTTGAGAAAGTGCACCCGGTTGATGCCTTTGTCATCGCGTGAAAAAAGGATCGGACCAAGTTCCGAATTCATGGTTTCGTAGCGCATGTGAATTCTCCTAATTGCGGCGCATCATCCACAAGAGCATGGGCGCATATGACCGCCATGGACGCCAACGCTCGGCCATTTTGCAAATGTGTGCTGGTTTCAATGGCTCACCAGCTGCGGACAGGGCCTTGACAATTCCCAAGTCCCTCGCAGGAAAAGCTGTTTTTATTGCTCTAATATATCAGGTCAAGTCTGGGTAACTGCAGATTATATCTGAAGGATGCTGCGCCGGGAATCCTGTCTCATCTCAATCCCCGCCTCTTATTGGGCTCCCATGGTCTCAGTTTTCTGGATCATGCCCCACCTGAGGACCGTCTTCTTTTCCAGGGTTTCCATCCCGAGCTTTTCAGCCAAAACCCCCACTACGGCTATGGTCATGATGGCTGCGATCATAAGGGCTGTCTCCATGTCAAAATAGGACATGTAGATGGTCCAGCCGATGCCGCCTGACGTGGTGGCGGCCCCGAAGACCAGCTCAACGGCGATTGCCGCACGCCAGCTTCTGGCCCAGGATATCTCGAAGCCGGTGATCAGATAAGGCAGGGCCGATGGAAGAATGACATGCCAGAAGAGTTTGAGACCCCTCAGCCCGATGTTTTGCCCCACTTCAATGTAAGTCTGGTGGACGGTCTTGAATCCCGTGTAGGCATTCAGGAAGATGGGCCAGAGGGCCGAATTGAGGACCACGATAAGGAGGGACAAGGGACCGAGCCCGAACCAGATAATCAGAAGGGGGAGAAGGGCCACGGAAGGGAGGGGATGCATCATGGCCAGGATCAATTCCACGATGCTTGCCACGGCCTGGGATCTCATGGCGAAAAATGTGAGCAGAAAGCTCAGGACGAGGGAGATGGCCATGGCATAACCGATAAAGCTGAAGGTAACCCCCACCCGCATGAACAGCTCACCTGCGCTGAGCCAAAACTGGGTTAATACGTCCAGGAAAGAAGGGAACAAAAGGGGGCTTGTGATCTGGGCCCGGTAGAGAGCCTCCCAGACCACGCCCAGAAAGATCAGGAACCCGATCTGGGTGGCCGTCTTGCCGGTCAACCGTTTCTTAAAACTTCCCTTCTCGGGCTTCCTTGCTATGTTTATGGTCTCTTCTGAATTGGACATAAAAAAACTCTAATTAATACCTTCTGGTCATCTTAAAAATGGTTGCAACTCTGTAATATCTTAGCCTTTTACAGCACACATGGGGTAATGAGTGTTGGAGAGATGGAGTATTGCATAAATATCTCTGTCAGATTAAACCCAACACTCCGGTACTCCATTAATCCATTACTCCATTCTTTTACTTCGACATCCCCCATCGGATCACTGTCTTCTTTTCGATGGTCTCGAAAACCCCCCTCTCCATCACGATGCCGAAAAGGATAATCACCAGGACACCTGAGAGGATCTGGCTGAAATTGACATACTGCAGGGCCTCAAAGATGAACCAGCCGATTCCCTCGGAGGCCGAAGTGGTCCCAAATACCATCTCCGCGGCCACCACGGTTCTCCAGCTCCTTGCCCATGCCACCTTGAGACCCGCCAGCAGGTATGGGAGCGCAGAGGGAATCATCACGTGAAGGATCAGTTTGAATTTCCTGAGGCCCACATTCCGGCCCACTTCCATGTAGGTCACGTGCACGGCCCGAAACCCCGTGTAGGAATTCAGGAGGATCGGCCAGAGGCATGAGTTGATGGTCAGGGCCACCACGCCGGAGAATCCGATACCGACCCAGACGATGACCAGGGGAATCATGGCTACCGACGGCATTGGATGCATGATGGTGGTCAGGACCTCAACCACATAGGCGGCCCTGGTAAAGAGCAGTGCTGCACTGGTCATCACCATGGCGATGAGGATGGATGCAACCAGCCCGATAACGATGGCCAGGACCGTGTGGTAGAGCTTGAATAGGAGCTCCCCTGAGACGATAAAATTATAAAAGACCCGTCCCACCTCCCAGGGCGGAGGCATGGTCATCTCAGTGGCCTGTTCCCTGATGAAAAAGGCCCAGATCCCCAACACAATCAGAACAAAGATTGCCTGGTAAGCGGTTCTTCTGAGAAAAGAGATGCTTGTCACGGCCTACTCGTCCTTGTGTCCCAGGAGGTTGTACAGGGTCTTCCAGAATTTTCCGAAATCAGGGTCCGTTGCCAGACGCGGCGGCGCGACGGGGTTGTCAAAAAGTTCCAGGACCCTCCCGGGATCGGTCCCCAGTACCAGGATCTTCGTGCCGAGGAGAATGGCCTCTTCGATATTATGGGTGACAAACAGGATGGTCTTTTTGGTCTCCTCCCAGATCTTCATGACCTCCTGCTGGAGGGTGGTCCTGGTCTGGGCATCGATGCTGCCAAAGGGTTCGTCCATGAGGAGGACCTTGGGATCCAGGGCCAGGGCCCGGGCGATGGCCACCCTCTGCTTCATACCCCCGGATAGCTGATGGGGGAAGGCGGAGTCGAATTTCTCGTCCAGGCCCACCATCCTGAGAAATTTCTGTGCCTCCTCCATCCTGTTTTTATTGGAACCATAGAGCTTGTTCACCTTCAGTGGATAGACCACATTTTTAAGGGTGGTCTTCCATGGGAAGAGCTGATTCAGGTCCTGAAAGACCATGGCCCTGTCAGGACCCGGCTCCTGCACTTCGTTCCCGTCCAGCAGCACCTGTCCGTCCGTGGGTTTTTCGAAACCCGCGATCAATCTCAGGGTGGTGGACTTACCGCACCCGGAAGGGCCGATGATACAGAAGAAATCCCCGTCATAGACCTCGAATTCGACGTCCTTCAACGCCTGGACCGGCGGGTCTATATAACGCTTTGCCAGGCCGGTCACTTTCAGTTTTACGTTATTTTCATTTCCGTTACCCATTGGACTCCTTGATCACTCTAGCTAAACATATTTGAAATTCCCTTCAGCTTTGAATCAACGTTGATCATTGTTTCGATACCCCAGGTAATTCGAGTGTTCAGGGAGGGTTCAGTGTTCAGAGTTCAGGAGGAATGATTACCCCTGTGCTTTCCACCGACGCTCTGACTCCGGCAAGTGTTTCTCCAGTGATTTCTCCAGGCCGTTTAGCATTCGGATACATTCCTTGTAACGGCTTCGATATGAGCTGTAGACAGACGGTTCAATGTAGCCTTTGAGCTTTGCGATGAACAGGTGGTGAATAGTCTCGCCGGCTTCCCCTCTGCTACGGTTGATGCCTTCAATCTTATTGCGAATATGCCGATCATCATGCTTTTCAACCAACTGTGCCGAAGAACTGTTCGAGGATCGACGCACCTGAGACCCGAGTTCGTAACGTTCCTCCTGTGGCCATTCATGACTCAGATCGCACACTTCAATATGAAGCTTACAGAGTCTCTGATAGACCTCCAGGTCCTCTACATCCATATACGTCTTGTCCACGCTTGCGTCCCGACTTTAAAGCAGAAACTCGTCTAATCGTCCTCCCCCTCCTGAACACTGAACACTCAAAACGCCTATTGATTGCAATACCCAATCGAAATTTTCTGACCCATCTAGTTGAACAATCGGCATGTACGAGGATTCTCCCCCTGCACACACGGGTGAAAAGGGGAAGGGCCCGGAGATCGGCAGGACCCTTCCCAATCAGTTCTCTTATTAATGTCCCGCCTTTACCAGTTCGGGCATGGCAAAGTCACTCAGCTTCTTGGGCATCCTCTTGATCAGTCCCACCTCATACATAAAGGCGGAATACCTGAGGAGCTGATCCT
>JAFDIX010000472.1 GCA_019307805.1 Deltaproteobacteria bacterium
GTAAATCCCCTTTGGGGTGAACCAACGCCGAGTCCTCAGAGACTGTGTCATAATTCAAAACATCGTTCAATTCGCACTTGTCATGCCGGACTTGATCCGGCATCCAGGAGCGCAAGCCTAAGGAATACCGCTGGATTCCGGGTCAAGCCCGGAATGACGAAATCACCTATAAGCGCAGTTTTGCCAATTGCGACACAGTCTGTCAGGGCCCGGATTCTTTACTGTGGAGTGGGCGTTTCTTTTTCGAAGTCAGGAGAGAGGTGGAGGAGATATGGTTGAAGAGCCGCGCGAGACTCGAAACAAAATTCTCATCATAGTCCTTTGTCTCAGTGGAATCATTTCAGTGGGATATGGGGTGATTATGGATTCTGATGGGGTCTTTGTCTTGGGAATAACATGCGTGATTGCAGGTTATCTCCTCATCAGGCGTAAATTGAAGGAGTCCCTTCGGGAGAAAAACGACTAGTCACAGGTTTTTTACCCTCGTCCAATTCGGTGAAAATCCTTGACAATGCAAGCTTTTTTTCTATAATCAACGCTTTTGTTTTCACAAGTAGACGGCTAATACATAATTTGAGTGGAAAGGAAAATCTTTTAATAGATATCAAAAATATGGAAACGAAAATACTCACATCAATACAGTACAAACCTTACCCCGTGCAGGGAGGCTATTCGGGACGGATCCTGGAAATCGATCTGAGCACACCGGAAATTTCTGTAATGGAAGTGCCCTCTGAATATAAAGAGAAATATATTGGAGGGCGCGGCTATGCCCTTAAATTGATCTGGGACAGGGTTCAGTCCGAGACACAATATGACAGTCCGGAAAACATTCTGGTGATGGCCGGCGGACCCCTGTGCGGAGATGCCAGGTTTCCGGGAAGCGGCAAGTTTATCATCGGGACCATATCCCCGCTTACACACACCTTTATTGACTCAAATGTCGGTGGTCATTTTGCCCCTCTGCTGAAACAATGTGGATTTGATGCCCTGGCCGTGACCGGTATTTCCAGGTCGGAAGTGATCCTGGTCGTGGACGGGGATGAAGGCACCATCAGCATTGCACAGGCCCCGGTTTTTGGAGAAGCCATTGATTCAGGGGGACTGTCCTATGGAGAGAGGCTTCTTTTGGAACTCAATGGAGGGGAACTCAAGGAGAACGCAGCGGCGGTGACCGCAGGTTCCGGCGCATGCAATGCAAGATTCGGCATCGTCAACAGCCTCTACTACGACCGGCAGAGAAAAAGGGTGCGGTCCAAACAGGCGGGTAGGGGAGGCACAGGGACCGTGATGCGGCACAAGGGGCTGAAGTCTGTCCTGGTCCGATCCAGTATCTCCCGGATCAAGGCCAATCACCCCGTGGATAGGGGCGCAGTGAAGCACGCCGGTGCAGAGCTGAAGAAGGTCGTCAGTAAGATGGACCCCCAGCAACTCCGTCTCGCCAGTTGGGGGACCCCCGTCCTGATTGAATACATGAACAATTTCCACATCCTTCCGGTGAACAATTATCAATACGGTCAGGCTGAAGAAGCCAACGCCGTGTTTGCAGAGGAATTCCTGGACAAGTACTTCTCAAAGAACATCCCTGACGGGTGTTACTATGGCTGCAACCTGGCATGTGCCAAGGGGGCGGAGGATGTGGACCTGACCCGGGGCCCCAACGCAGGCGAAAAGGTGGGGGTAGACGGTCCGGAGTACGAGACAGCCGGTGCGCTCACCTGCATGGGTATCTTTGATCTGCATTATAATATGGAATACAACTGGTACTGTGACCAACACGGGCTGGATACCATTTCCATGGGGGTTACAGGCGGGTTTCTCATGGAATGCGTGCAGCGCGGGTTCCTGTCCAAAGAGGACACCGGCTATGATCTCACCTGGGGGAACGTCGAAGGTGCTGACCGGCTGCTTCACGAGACGGCCCGGGGCGAAGGACTGGGCAAGATCTGCGGACAGGGTGTGCATCGGGCGAAGGCCTGGGTGGCGGAACGCTATGCCAAGAAAGCAGGGGTTCCTGTCGAAGAGGTGATGGAGGAACTGAGCAAGTTCGGCATGGAGGTAAAGGGCCTTGAGTTCTCCATGTATATCACGAAGGAGTCACTGGCCCAGCAGGGAGGATATGGATTTGCTTTGAAGGGTCCCCAGCATGATGAGGCCTGGCTCATCTTTATTGATCAGGTCCACAAGGAGATCCCCACATTTGAAGACAAGGCCGCTGCACTCAAATGGTTTCCACTCATTCGTACCTGGTTTAATGCCGTGGGATTGTGCAAGCTCCACTGGATTGATGTGAGACATCCGGACGCTGCAAATACGGACAACCCGGCACAAAACCAGCCCACCCTGGAATACTACGTCGAATATTTCAACGGCACTGTGGGCACCGCTAAGACCCTGCAGGACATTTTGGATGATTCGGAAAGGCTGCAACTTCTCCAAAAGCTCATAAACTTGAGGCACGGCAGAGGAACCCGGGCAAGTGATCAGATTCCCCTCAGGGCAATGGGACCTGTCTATTACAATGAGTACGAGGCCCGGGCAGAGTACTATGACGAATGGTTGAAGGAACAGTTGGGCAATGAAGAGCCGCCAAAAGACCCCAGGGAGCGGCACAGACTCCTTATGGAGCTGCGGCAGGAGGCCTATCAAAAGCTCTGTGACGCGGTGTATAAGGAAAAGGGATATACACCCGATGGGGTTCCGCTCCGGGAAACCCTGGAACGTTTCGGCCTGCTGGATGACCAGGCCATGGACCTTTTGAGCCGGTTCGGCGTAGGACGAGAAAGACTGATATCTAATTAGTTTTTGTAGAAGTAAGGATTTAAACCATGGTTATTTCAGTTGATTTCAACGGATCCCAGAGAGAAGTGACCCGTACCCGGAAGATCGAGATTCAGCTCAAGAAGGGAAAGCGCGTCAATGATGTGCTCTCCCATGTGAAGGACCTTTACCCTGAGCTCTCTTTGCCGGAAGATACCTATCTGGTGACCGTGAACAACCAGGTCACCGGCAAGGAGCAGATCCTCAAGGCCAATGACAGGGTGTCACTCATCCCCCACATCGGAGGGGGATAGGAGGAGGTTGTCGGAAAACACCCATCTGCTGCGTTATCCTCATCCCTCGTCACTGCGGCGTACTTCAATGTACGCCTCACTCCTCGGGATGTCGGATGTCTTGCATATGGATATTTTCCACCAACCTCTAAGGGACTGATAGTGGAAAAAGACAAGGAGGGTATGAACCATGGCAGAGAAGACCATTATTTACGGCAAGTCCGGTTGACCCTACACAGACCGTGCCAGGTCGGCATACGGTGACAATGCGCAATACGTCGATGTGAAGGCTGATAAGGCGAACCTCAAAGAGATGCTCAAACATTCGGGCGGCCAGAGAGACGTCCCCGTGATAGTAGAAGGGGAAAAGGTCACAATCGGATATGGCGGGAGTTGAGGTGTCTGAGCCATCACCGGCGGTGATGACAAACTTCTCTTCCAGGTCCCTTCCCTTTTTATTTTTACATTGAAAACCTGGTCCTTTGAGCCAGGTCAGAGATAGATGGCTCTGCATTGGAGTTTTGTGTCTAAAATCACAAATTTCAAGCACCAAATTGGAGTTTTGTGTCTAAAATCACAAATTTCAAGCACCAAATTACAAATAAATCACAAATTTCAAAACGGTTCAAAGCGATTGTTTTTTTGTTTGGGATTTTGAATTTCGGTCATTGTTATTTGCCCTTCGATTTGACTCAGGGTGGTGAGTTTATCGAACCATTTGTTTTTTGGGATTTGCTATTTGAAATTTCAATAAGGCAATAAACTTTCAACAAAGCAAATCCCCTCTGGGGATAACCAAAGCCTGGTCCTCTGGGCGTGGATCCTTTATTTCCTCAGAATTTCCTCAATTTTCCATTTCAACCCTACATATTGTGCACATAGTCCTTGACAAACCGCAACATGTTGTGATACTTAAAAAATGTCTTAAATGAGGAGTTTGCCTGTTCTTCCATCCCCCTTCTTCCTTTCAAGGAACCTCCATAGAGGACCACCGCTTAAAGACCTTTCTACCAAGCATTCACAAGAGACTGACCCTGCTAAGGAGCCTATATGTTTGAAAATATAAAGAAACGTGATGGGAGACTTGTCGAATTCGATTCTTCAAAAATAACGGGAGCTATTGCCAAGGCGGGTGAAGCGACCGGGGAGTTTGGTGAAAGGGAGGCCAAAAAACTGACACTCAAGGTGCTGACCCTGGCCCATGAAATGCGTCTGGGGGACTGCCCTGATGTAGAGGAGTTTCAGGATATTGTAGAGAGGATCCTGCTGGATTCACCTTTCCATAGAACGGCCAAATCCTACATCCTCTACCGGGAGCAACATGCCCAGATCAGGGCTATGGCGGCAGATAAGAACATTGATCTTGTCGAGAGCTACGTAAAAAAACTGGATTGGAAGGTCAATGAAAACAGCAACATGTGTTATTCCCTGCAGGGTTTGAATAATTATATTTCATCCGATGTCACCTCAGAGTATTGGCTCAACCGCATTTATCCGCCGGAAATCCGGCAGGCACACAAAGAGGGAGATTTCCATATTCATGACCTGAGTCTTTTGTCCGTTTACTGCGTGGGATGGGATTTAAAAGATTTGCTCAGGCAGGGCTTCAAAGGGGTCGAGGGGAAGGTGGAAAGTGCTCCTCCCAAACATTTCCGGTCGGCCCTCGGCCAGATTGTCAATTTTTTCTATACCCTGCAGGGAGAGGCGGCGGGCGCCCAGGCCATCTCCAATTTTGATACGCTTCTGGCACCCTTTGTTCGATACGACAACCTGGATTACAGGAGCGTGAAACAGGCGCTTCAAGAGTTCGTCTTCAACATCAACATCCCGACACGGGTCGGTTTTCAAACGCCCTTTACCAATATCACTCTGGATCTTCAGGCACCGTCCACACTAAAAGACCTCCCCGTGGTTATTGGCGGTCAGGATCAAAAGGAGATCTATGGGGACTTCCAGTCTGAGATGGATATGATCAATCAGGCCTTTGCAGAAGTCATGATGGAAGGGGATGCAAAGGGAAGGGTTTTTACCTTTCCCATCCCAACCTATAATATTACCGAGGACTTTGAATGGGACAACCCGAACCTGGAAAAGGTCTGGAAAATGACGGGAAAGTACGGGATCCCCTATTTCTCGAATTTTGTTAATTCCGATATGTCACCGGAAGATGCCAGGTCCATGTGTTGTCGTCTTCGCCTGGACAACCGGGAGCTCATGAAAAGGGGGGGAGGGCTTTTTGGCGCAAATCCCCTTACGGGTTCAATCGGGGTGGTCACCCTGAACATGCCTCGCATCGGGTATCTTGCAGGCAGTGAAGAAGATTTTTTTGAACGGCTTGACAGGGTCATCTCCCTTGCCAAGGAAAGCCTTGCGATCAAACGTAAGGTCCTGGAAAAGTTTACGGAAAAAAATCTCTATCCCTATTCCAATTTCTATCTGCGTGAGATCAAAAAGGGTACGGGGCTTTACTGGAAAAACCATTTCTCCACGATCGGAATTATAGGAATGAATGAGGCCTGTCTCAATTTTATGGAGACGGATATTGGGAGTCCGGAGGGGCTGGAGTTCTCCCTCAGGGTCATGGATTTTCTCCGCCAAAGGATGTCGGAAATCCAGGAAGAGACAGGCGATATTTTTAATCTGGAGGCCACGCCGGCGGAAGGTACATCCTACCGCCTCGCCCTTCTTGACAAACAGCAGCTTCCAGACATTTTGTGCAGCAATCAGGAGGCATCCGAGCAGAGCTACGCCCCCTTCTACACCAACTCCACTCAACTCCCTGTCAATTACTCGGACGATATTTTCGAGACACTAACGCTCCAGGACGAGTTGCAGGCCAAGTATACAGGGGGTACGGTGCAACACATCTACCTGGGTGAACAGGTCCGTGATGTGGAGACGATAAAGGCAATGATCAGGAAGGTCGTCACCAATTTCAAACTCCCCTATTTCACTCTCACACCGACATTCAGCGTCTGTCCGTCCCATGGTTATCTGGCTGGTGAACAGAAGGACTGCCCTTCATGCCATCAGGAAACTGAAGTCTATTCACGGGTTGTCGGCTACCTGAGGCCTGTGAAACAATGGAATAAGGGAAAGCAAGCGGAATACAGCATGCGGAAGACTTTCAAGGTTGCATAGGGATCTATGAATCATGGTTCTCGGCGGTTTCCAGAAAAATTCTCTGATTGACTATCCAGGCAAGATCAGTTGTGTCCTTTTTCTTTCAGGATGCAATTTTGACTGTCCCTACTGCCACAACCCCAACCTCGTAAAGGGGAGTTCCCCTCCATGTTTTTCCGAGGAGGGAGGGCTTTATGATTTTCTTGAAGGGCGCAAGGCCTTTCTTGACGGGGTGGTGATCACCGGGGGAGAACCTACACTTGAGAATGATCTGTTTTCCCTGTGCGCAAGGATCAAGGAGATGGGATATCCCGTTAAACTGGACACAAACGGCAGCCGGCCCCGGGTACTCAAGAAACTCATGGATGAAGATCTGCTCGACTACGTTGCCATGGATATAAAAGCGGATCCCTTCCACTATGCCCCATTTGTAAAGGGCGATTACCAGCCTGAAAACATACTCGGGAGTATTGAAGTCATCATGGGTTCCGCCTTACCCTATGAATTTCGGACCACCTGCGTAAAACCGATCGTTGAC
>JAFDIX010000060.1 GCA_019307805.1 Deltaproteobacteria bacterium
CGGTTTTTGGGAGGCTTGTAGAAAATTGACAGATACAAGGCATCCGAAACCGGGGACCCGCCCGCAGGGTGGGGAGTCCTCGCGAAGCGCGGACAAATCCCGAGGAATGAGGCGGATGAAAAAGGTCCACGGCATAAGGCACACGGCGCACGGGATGATATAATACGATTCATCTTTTATTTTCCTTAAGCCTTGAGCCTTAAGCCTTGCGCCTTGAGCCATTTACTTTTGTACGCTGCAATGACGAGGGATGAGGACTTCGGCGTGAGTTCAGTCGAACGCTAACGCAGTAGATGGTGGTTTTCCGCAAGCCTCCCAGGGTGAGGGATGTACGGAGAAATCATAACCATAGGCAACGAGCTCATCTCCGGGCGAATCATGGATCTGAACGCATGGCAGAGGATGATCTGACCAACGAAATCGTTGCCACTGCCCTTGACCGACCCCTCTGCCTTGACAGGGAAATGTTTGACAAAATCAAGGTCTATGTTGAGGCACGGGGCATGCAGATGTCACCATCCCTGGAAAAGATGGCCTGGATGCCCGAGGGATCCCGAATGATCAACCCCGAAGGAACCACATGCGGATTCTCCATACGGGAAAATGATATTCCGCTTTACTTCCTTCCCGGGGTACCGGATCAGATGCGCTATCTCACGGACAAATTTGTGCTCCCTGATTTGTTGAGGAAGTACAAGACGCTTCCGGTCCTGCGACACAAAATCCTGAAGTTTTACGGGCTGAGCGAACCCAGCATCGCTGAAACGCTGAAACAGGTCCCGAAAAAGATAGAGAATATCATTCTGGGGTTTTACCCCAACTTTCCTGAAAACCATGTGACCATCAGCCTCCGGGGGCAGGACGAGCCTACGGTGATGGATGTGATCAACAGAACCGTCAGTGAAATCCGATCCCTTTTGGGCCCCTATCTCTTTGCTACCGAGGATCAGAGCATGGAAAGGGTGGTGGGCGATCTCTTAAAGGACAGTGGCGCAACCATTGCCCTGGCTGAATCCTGCACCGGCGGCCTCATAGGCAATCTCCTGACCAATGTGGCCGGAAGCTCAGAGTACTTTCAGGGAGGACTGGTCACCTATAGCAACCAGGCCAAGACCGATCTTCTGGGTGTCTCTCCGGAAACACTGAACCAGTATGGGGCGGTAAGTGACCAGACGGTACAAGAAATGGCCCGGGGGGTCAGGGAGAAAATGGGCACGAAAATGGGATTGGCGGTTTCGGGGATTGCCGGCCCGGATGGGGGAACAGCGCAAAAACCGGTTGGAACAGTCCATATCGGGTTGGCCGTAGATCAAGAGACCCATTCCGCAAAGTACCGTTTTTGGGGTACGAGAAAGCAAATCAAGAGCAATGCCGCCATGATGGCCCTGGATTGGGTAAGAAGGAAGCTCCATGGATATTCGTTCCTTCCTGGCATTTGAGCTGCCCCGGGATGTGAGAACCATCCTTGAACGGGTTGCTTTGGAGGCGCGGGAGTACGATCTGCCCGTGAAGTGGGTGAAGGTGCAAAACATCCACCTCACCATGGTTTTCTTGGGAAATGTAAGCCCGGATGTCCTGGAGCCCATAAAAGAGCAGGCACAGTCCGCCTGTTTGGAATTCGGCCCATTTAGTGCGGCCATAGGGGGCATGGGGACCTTTCCCAACAGGAGAAACCCGAGGGTCCTGTGGCTTGGGCTGAAGGGGGAGTTGGAAAGGTTGTCCCTTTTCAGGGATGCCCTGCAACAAAACCTGGGTCCCTTTGGCATAAAGGTCGAAAAAAGACCCTTTCGGCCCCATCTGACCCTGGGGAGATTCCGAAAGGGCAAAGGTAAAGGCCTCGAAGAACTCCTTTCGAGATATGAGGAAGTAAAGAGCCCATCTTCCATGCTGAGCGAACTGGTTTTGTTTCAAAGTGATCTTAAACCTACAGGTGCAGTCTATACCAGGCTTGCAGCCTGGCCCCTGTCCGGGGCCAAATAGGAGTGAAAAAGGCGTTCCACGGTCTGATTTCAGACCAACGGAGCCCACAAAGAAGGAGGTTACGGTATGTCAGAGAACAAGGACAGGGAGAAGGCCGTTGAGCAGGCCATTTCACAAATAGAGCGACAATTCGGCCGGGGATCCATCATGAAAATGGGGGGAGAAAGTGTCCTGGACGTTCCTGTCATTTCGACCGGTTCCCTGGCCCTTGATCTGGCCCTGGGTGTGGGCGGCGTACCCAGGGGGAGGGTCGTGGAGATATATGGACCGGAGGCTTCGGGAAAAACCACCCTGGCCCTTCACATCATTGCAGAGGCCCAATCCGCGGGAGGTATGGTGGCCTTCGTGGATGCTGAACATGCCCTGGATGTGGCTTACGCCAGAAACCTTGGAGTGGATGTGGACAGCCTGTTGGTCTCACAACCGGACACCGGGGAACAGGGCCTGGACATCGCCGAAATCCTGGTTCGCAGTGGCGCCATCGACGTCCTGGTCATCGACTCCGTGGCCGCCCTCGTACCAAGGGCCGAAATTGAGGGAGAAATGGGGGATCATCATGTGGGCCTGCACGCCAGGCTCATGTCCCAGGCCCTGCGGAAACTGACCGGCACTATCAGCAAATCCAGGACATGTGTTATTTTTATCAACCAGATTAGGATGAAAATCGGTGTCATGTTCGGGAGTCCTGAAACCACCACAGGAGGAAATGCCCTGAAATTTTATGCCAGCCAGCGTCTGGATATTCGCCGGATCGGAGCCATTAAGGAAGGCGACCAGATCGTGGGGAACCGAACCAGGGTCAAGGTGGTCAAAAACAAAATTGCGCCGCCCTTCAAGGAAGCCGAATTTGATATTATCTACGGAAAGGGCATATCAAAGGAAGGAGACATCCTGGACCTGGGTGTCACCCTGGGGATCGTTGAAAAGACCGGGGCCTGGTATTCTTACAAGGGCGAAAGGTTGGGACAGGGAAGAGAGAACGTCAAGCGATTCCTGGCAGAAAACCTGGACATAAGAGACAGCGTCTGTGAGGCTGTCATAGAGCAGTCAGGTATGAAAAAACCCGACACGGAAGAGGGCCAGGTCGAGGGAGAGGGTTCCTGACCCAATGGTGCAAAGCCAGGGGAATGGGGCACCAGGAACGGCCTATGCCATCACGCATTGGCGTGACAACATTCACATCACTCTATTGGACAGTTACCGAAGGGACAGTGCATGCATTTCAGGGAAATCAGAGAAACGTTTTTAGACTATTTTGAAAAACAGGGACATGAAGTTGTATCCAGTTCATCTCTCGTTCCCCGGGACGACCCCACGCTCCTGTTTACCAATGCAGGGATGGTACAGTTCAAGAATCTCTTTCTTGGGGAGGAGAAGAGGCATTACACCAGGGCAGCCACTTCCCAGAAGTGCGTCCGGGCCGGTGGAAAGCATAATGATCTGGAAAATGTCGGCTATACGGCAAGACACCATACCTTTTTCGAGATGCTGGGGAATTTTTCCTTTGGGGATTATTTCAAGATAGAGGCCATACACTGGGCCTGGGAGCTTCTGACCGAGGGCTATGGCCTGGACAAAGACCTTTTATATGTCTCTGTGTATACGGATGATGACGAGGCTTACGGTATCTGGGAGAAGGATATTGGCGTTCCTTCCGAGAGAATTGTCCGCCTGGGTGAAAAAGACAACTTCTGGGCCATGGGGGACACAGGCCCATGCGGTCCATGCTCTGAGATCTTGATCGACCAGGGCGAACCCGTGGGGTGCGGAAAACCGGACTGTGCGCCCGGCTGTGATTGCGATCGCTATCTGGAGATCTGGAACCTTGTTTTCACCCAGTTTGATCGGGATCCCCAGGGAAACCTGAATCCCCTTCCGAAGCCCAACATCGACACCGGTATGGGGCTTGAGAGGGTGGCTGCTGTCGTACAGGGCGTGAAATCCAATTACGAGACAGACCTTTTTAAGGAGATCATAGGTCACGTCGAGAAGCTTTCCGACATACCATATGGGGACGCACCCAAGCAGGATACCTCCTTCCGGGTGATAGCGGATCATGCCCGTGCCCTCGCCTTTCTCATTGGTGACGGCATCATGCCCTCCAATGAGGGGAGGGGTTATGTGCTCAGAAGAATCATTCGAAGGGCCATTCGTTTCGGGCAGGTTCTCGGAATGAATGATCCTTTCCTCCACTCGGTGGCGGACAAAGTCATCGACCTCATGGGGCAGGACTACGGTGAATTGGTCAGCTCAAGAAATTTCATAAAAGGACTTGTTCTCAATGAAGAGAAACGGTTTGCGGACACCCTCCACTACGGCATGAAAGTCTTGAAGGAACAGGTAGAGGAGGTCAAAGCGCAGGGAAGTGTTTCCATAGCAGGGGATGTCGCCTTTAAACTCTACGATACCTACGGTCTCTCCCCGGACATTGTGGAGGATGTGGCAAGGGAAGAGGGTTTGAAGGTCGATATGGCCGGCTATGAGCAGGCCATGGCCAAACAGAGGAGTCAATCCCAGGAATCCTGGAAAGGAAGTGGCGAAGAAGAGGTCCCGGAGGCCTACCGCAAATTGACCGGTGAAGGGGTCAAGAGCCGGTTTTTAGGATATCATGATCTGCGTTCTGAATCCAAAGTGGTGGCCATCCTGGGGCAGGGGCAGCCCCTTACCTCTGCAGGGGCCGGAGATGAGGTCGAGGTGATCCTGGATCGTACACCTTTTTACGGCCGGGCAGGGGGGCAGGTAGGCGACACCGGTTGGCTGACCCGTGAAGAAGCCAGGGTGGATGTAAGGGATACCCTCAAATTCGGTCAGGACTTCATTGTACATCAGGGGATCATAGAATCAGGGAGCATCTCCCCGGGCGATGAAATAGAGGCGGTTGTGAATGGCGAAAACCGAAGTGCTATCGCTCTCAACCATACGGCGACCCACCTCCTCCATGCGGCCCTCAGAGAGGTCCTGGGGGATCATGTAAAACAGGCCGGGTCACTCGTGGCCTCCGAAAGACTCCGCTTCGACTTTAGCCACTTCACGCAGGTTGCCCAGGAGAAACTCAAAGAAGTGGAAATAATCGTAAACAGGCACATTCGTGAAAACCTGCCTGTTTCCGTGGAAGAGATGACCAAAGATGAGGCCATGAAAACAGGGGCCATGGCCATTTTTGAGGAGAGATACGGTGACAGGGTCCGGCTTGTGAAAGTGGGTGAAGGGACCTCCATGGAATTGTGTGGGGGCACCCATACCAACAGGACGGGAGATATCGGCCTTTTCAAGATCATAGGTGAAGGGGCGGTGGGTGCCAACCTTCGCAGAATTGAGGCCCTGACCGGCAAAACAGCCTTTGAATACATACAAGACCAGGATGATGATCTCAAGGAGGTGGGCCATCTCTTGAAAATCGCTCCGGATCAAATCAAGGAAAGGGTGGCGCGTCTCCTTGATGAAAACAGGCAAAAAGAAAGGGAGCTGGAGTCCTTCAAAGCAAAACTGCTCTCTTTACAGTCCGGGGATCTACTCGACGGGGCAAAAGAAATCCAAGGCATTGCTGTTCTGGCCCGCGAAGTGGAAGTCTCCACTCCCAGGGACCTTCGGGAGTATGCTGATCGCGTCAAAGATAAACTCCAATCAGGGATCGCCGTTCTCGGTGCCAAAAACGCAGACAAGGTCATGTTGCTCTGTGTCGTGACCAAGGATCTCACAGATCGGTTCAAGGCCGGTGAAATTATTCGGAAATTATCTGAAATGGTGGGGGGAAAAGGCGGAGGCCGTCCGGACATGGCCCAGGGAGGGGGGAATAGGCCTGAGGCACTGGAACATGCCCTCGAATCGGTTTATGACATGATTACCTAAAAGAGTATCCATTTTTTCTTCTTCTTCGTCTCCTTGCCGGCTTCCTCCTCCTCTTCTTCTTTCAGTTCCAGATCCCATTCAGCGAGCTTCTCATCACAGAGTTTTATATAATCCAGGGCCTCGTGATACTGTCCCATATCCGGGTAATTCTCTATGATATAACTGTACCTTTGCCTCGCGGCCCGGTATTTTTTCATCCTATAGTAGTAGTGCGCCACATAGAGTTCGTTCTCTGCGAGAAAAATAAGACATTTTCTTATGTTTTTCCGGGCCTTATTGGCATAGACATTCCTTGGGAACCTTTTGATAACGCGTTCGAATTCCTCTTTGGCCCTGAGGGTCGTGTCCTGCTCCCTGTCAATGGTCGTGATTTGTTGATAATAACACATGCCTTTCCGATAGATGACATAGGGAATATTTTTATTCTTCGGGTGCAGTCTCTCGAATTCATTGTAGGCTTCGAAGGCATCCTCATAGAATTCGCTTTCGTAGAGGGAGTCAGCCATCTTCAATTCCGCAACAACGGCTTCTTTGCTGTAGGGATATCGATCCTTAACCGTCTCATAGGACTCAATGGCCTCTTCCCAGTTGCCCCTATTAAATTGCTTATCACCCTCAACCATGAGCCCCGGCGGGCCTTCCTGGTCTTCCAAATCTTCCTCTGGGAAATATTTATTGAGCAGATTGGCACACCCGGAAAGCATGAAGACAATCAATACCGATGTCAAAATATATTTGAATGACAAAAACAGGCTTCTCATGGCTCCCTGCCTAGCGTGTTGTCCCAGAAATATCTTTAATAATGTGATTGCTTTTATGCCAGGCATGGTCATGCTTCTGAAATCGTTATCGCAATATTTATAGGTATTTCTGGGGCGCTATATTAGGACTGATGCCCCTCTTCAATATACTTCTCCGCCCAAAAAGAGGCTGTGGCACCTTCGCCCACTGCAGTGGAAATCTGTCTCCAGGATTTTGACCGAATGTCACCTGCCGCAAAGACCCCCGGAACAGAGGTCCTCGTATTTTCATCGGTGATAACAAAACCCTCATCATCAAGATCCACCTTTCCCTTGACCAAGCCTGTATTGGGAAGGGTCCCTATGAAAATAAAAACACCATGGATCGCTTTCCGCGCAATTTTTCCCGTTTTGACATTCTGAAGTTCAATGCCTTCTACGCCGTCCTGACCCAGGATTTTTAAAGGTATGGTATTCCAGATAAACTCAATTTTTTCCTGGGACATGGCCCGTTCCTGGAGCAGTTTCGTGGCCCTCAATTGATCTCTTCTGTGGACCAGATAAATTTTATTGGCAAAGCGGGTCAAAAAAATGGCCTCCTCGACTGCAGTATCTCCGCCACCAATCACCGCAACATCCTGATCCCTGTAAAATGGTCCGTCGCAGGTAGCGCAGTAGGACACCCCTTTCCCGGCCAGCTGTGCCTCGCCTTCCAGTCCCAGTTTTTTCCACGTAGCTCCGCACGCCAAAATGATGGTTTTGGTCTCAAGGGTTCCTTTATTGGTCTCGACAATCTTTTTATCGTCGGTGATTTTTACTCGGAGGGCTTCTTCATTTTCTATGCGAAGGCCGAACTTCTCCGACTGGGTCTTCATGCGATCGACCAATTCAAACCCGGAAATCCCCTCTGGAAAGCCCGGATAATTCTCCACCCAATCGGTGTTGAGAACCTGCCCACCCGGTGCCAGCATCTCTAACATCAGGACATTCATACGGGCACGGGACGAGTAGAGCCCGGCTGTCAGGCCGGCAGGACCGCCGCCTATGATGATGACATCGTACATTTACAGAAGTTTCTTGAGCGCCTCTTCAATGTTACTCTTGGGCTGGGCACCTATAATTGTCTGGGCCACTTCGCCACCTTTGAAGAGGATGAGGGTGGGAATATTTCTAATGCCGAACCTGGCAGGGGTTTGCCTGTTTGAATCGACATCCATCTTGGCAATTTTTACTTTTCCGTCATACTCCTTGGCCAACTCTTCAACCACCGGGCCCACCATGCGGCAGGGTCCGCACCATTCTGCCCAGAAATCGACCATCGCGGGAATATCCGCATTAACAATCTCTGTGTCAAAAGTCTCGTCTGTGACTTCTAATAAATCGGCCATCCATTGTCTCCTTTCAACAACCATTTTAAAGAATAACGTAAAAATGTAACACTCCATTATGGCCTTGTCAACAGAAGGGATTTTGAATTTGTTGGACGCGATAATCCCTGTCACTGTATCAGTATTACATAGTATTTCAGCCTAAAGCACATTTATGCTTACTTTAATGGAGGGCATCCTTAAAAAATTCTCCATGTCCGAATCCAACAATTTGCATTGACTAACTCTCTGGAATCGAGAAGAATGGTCTGGTTATTTCTCCTCCCATAGTGGGAATTCATGAAAAAAGCATCCAAACTGACATTTGTCTGCCAGAGTTGTGGGTATCACACCCCCAAGTGGCTGGGGCGATGTCCGGATTGCGGGCAGTGGAATTCACTTGTAGAGGAGATCTCCCAATCTTCGGCCAATCCAAAGGCTCTCTCTCTTCCGGGGGAACCCCAGACCCTGGGTGCCATTTCCCTTGATCCCCAGTTCAGATTAAAGACGGGCATTGCAGAGTTTGACCGCACCCTTGGCGGTGGGCTGGTCCCGGGTTCCATGGTCCTGATCGGTGGGGACCCCGGTATCGGAAAATCCACCCTTGTCCTTCAAGTGGCCGGCGGGCTCACCGCCTCCGGGAAGTTGAAATGCCTCTATGTCTCGGGTGAGGAATCCCCCCAGCAAATCAAGTTGAGAGCCCAGCGCCTTGCCATCCAATCGGAAAACCTCTATGTCCTGACCGGAACATGTATTGAACACCTCTTTGAACGCATGGATGCACTTCAGCCCCATCTCCTGATCGTGGATTCTATCCAGACGGTCTATTCGGAAAACCTCCCTTCGGCGCCGGGCAGCGTGGGGCAGGTCCGGGAAACGGCTTCCCGGTTTATGAACTGGGCCAAAAAGACGGGCACCCCCACCTTCCTCATTGGTCACGTGACAAAAGACGGAGCCATAGCCGGGCCCAAGGTCTTGGAACACCTGGTAGATACCGTCCTCTACATTGAAGGGGACAGTACCCACGTCTTCAGAATTCTCCGCTCCGTCAAAAACCGCTACGGCTCCACCAATGAGATCGGTGTCTTTGAAATGAAAGACGCCGGCCTGGAAGAGGTAGGAAACCCTTCGCGTATCTTTCTGGAGGAAAGACCCCAGGAGGCATCCGGATCCGTGGTGATCCCCTGTCTCGAGGGGTCAAGGCCCGTACTGGTGGAAATTCAGGCCCTGGTGAGCCACAGTCCCCTCGGCATGCCCCGAAGGACATCCGTGGGAGTGGATCACAATCGGCTTTCCCTTCTTGTGGCTGTTTTGGCCAAGCGGATGGGCCTGGAGATGGGAGATCAGGACATATTCGTGAATGTGGCGGGTGGCTTAAAGGTGGATGAGCCTGCTGCTGATCTGGCCGTCGTATCTGCCATGATCTCCAGCTTCCTGGACAAACCCCTGGACAAACGCATGGTGGTCTTTGGGGAGGTGGGTCTTGCCGGCGAGATTCGAGGTGTCAGCCAGCCGGAGATACGCATAAAGGAGGCCAAGAAGCTCGGCTTTTCTACATGCCTCATGCCAAAGAGCAATAAGGAGGTCTGCGGTGCCATAAAGGGCATGCAACTGCTGGGCGTGGACGCAATCGCCTCCCTGATGGATGTCCTTTTCGAGAGCACATGAAAGCAAATCCATACGACATATATATCTCTGAAAAGCCGACAGATCTCACACAACGCGCGGCACTCCTGTTGGAGGCCATTGGTAAATCCGTTGAAAGACACTCCCATGAGAGTGCAAACGAAGCAAACATTCGGCATATGGAGGAGTTTTTTTCCTTTCTCAAAGACCGGTTCCCGGCCCATCCTTTTCAGGCAGAAATTCAGCCTATCCCTAAGAAACGGGTGCGTACTACTGATCGCAACTTCATCGTCACCGTTCCCGGAAAGTCTCAAGAGAGCCTGGTTTTTGTGGCCCACTACGATACCTGGGCCTTAACCCGGGACGCACCAGGGGCCGACGATAATACATCGGGGGAAGAAGTTCTGAAACAATATCTACTCCGGGATCTCAGCTCCCCGCAACCCCCTCCACTCACCCATGTGTATCTGTTTTCCGGTTCCGAGGAATGTGGGACCCGGGGGCTGATCTCACAATTCGGACTGGTCCTGTGTCTGACTTTGATAAGCTCTGCAATTTCATCGGTCAGCCTGACCTATTTATTGCTTTCACTCCCTTTCCTGCCGTTCCTCAACTACCGCTTTGGAATTACAGGCACCCGCCACTATGTGGATAATCTCTCTGATGAGGCAAAGGGTTCCATACGCGCAGCCATTGCCGTTGATGCTGTAGGAGAAGGCAGGCTCTAT
>JAFDIX010000061.1 GCA_019307805.1 Deltaproteobacteria bacterium
GAAAGATCTGAACAACCGTGAACCGCTGAACCGTGAACCAACCAACCTGTGTAGTAACGCGCCGGATTATTATTAAAGCATGTTGTTCTATTTCGTCCCGACCATCCTTTTCCCAATCTCCACCGCTTCCATGGCATCCTCCCCGTAGGCATCGGCACCTATCCTATCGGCCCATTCCCGGGTAACGACCCCACCCCCGACCATCACCTTTACCTTGTCGCGGAGACCTGCCTCAACCAGGGCGTCGATGACGCCCTTTTGTTCCCGGAGAGTCGTCGTGAGCAGTGAAGACAATCCAAGGATGTCCGGGCTGTGCGCTTTAACCGCCTCTATGAACTTTTCCGCGGGAACATCGACGCCAAGATCGATGACCGAAAAGGAGGCTGTTTTGAAAAGGGTTGTGACCAGGGTCTTGCCTATGGCATGGATGTCCCCTTCCACTGTACCGATAACCATAACCCCGGAAGACCGGGTTTTTGCGGCCCCCTTCTCCAACGCCTTCTCCAGGATGGCGGATCCTTCCATGGCTGCTTCGCCGGCCATGACCAGTTGCGGCAAAAAGACCTCTTCTCTGCGAAAACCATCCTCCACAATGTCCAGGCCTTTCCTGATGCCCTTATCAATGGCGAGCAGGGGATCCATTTGCATTGCAATGATTTTCTTTGCCAATTCCACGGTGATTTCCTGTTCCCCATCCACAATGGCCCTGCAAAGGGCGTCCAATATTTCCTGTTCTTTCATAGCTTTTCCTTTTCAACGGCCTTTAATATCCTTCCCAGTTCCTGGTCGGCTTCTTTGGATAAGGGCGCAGGCTTGTGGGTCTTCAAAATGTCTTCCACCTTCTCCCTCGCCAGCCCGACAATATCCCTGGCCCCCTCTTTTTTCCATTTCCCATGGGACTTTCTTGAACTCAATCGCGGGATATAGTTCTCCTCTTCCCAGAATCGGCCGGTATGCTTCTTGTTCAAATAGGTCCCTGGTATGGGACCAACCTCCTTAATGAGGTCGACACAGAGGGTCTCGTCGTCCACCCGGATTCCTTCCAGCAGCCGGCCCATCATCCCGTACATCTCATTGTCTATGACGAGTTGTTCATAACTGAGCAGGAACTCATCCTCCACTCCGCCTCCGCTGATATTATAATTGACACCTGCCATGACTGCGAGGACCAGTTGTGTGGCCTTTTCATACCCACACTGCTGATCAGGAACATTGGCATCGCTCATGGGATACAGGGCCATGTAGGGTGTTCCGTAGTAGCGGGCCACCTGCGCAGTGGCTGCACTCAATATGCCCACTTCCACGGCACCTGTTGCCAGACGACCGGTCCGCATGTCCATGGGAAGTGTCTCGGACCCGTAGAACATGCCGATCCCTGGATTCACGAGCTGGGTCAGGACCATTCCGGCCAGAACCTCCGCGTTTTGCATGACCAGGGTACCTGCAATGGTTACGGGAGCAGTGGCCCCCATGGCCGCGCCGCCCTGGACCGAGACAGGATGTCCCCCCCGGGCATATTCAATAATGGCCCGGCACATCCCTTCACCGCAGACCAGGGGCGAAGATGAGCAGCTGCATCCCATGATGGTCTCGTCAACGACCGCAGCCATCTCCACCATCCATTTTGCACATCCCTTGAGTGCAGTGCCGATGGTGGATTTTTCCGTATGGCGAAAAATGGAGGCCTGGACCCACTCCCTGAAAACCTCCGGAGGTTTATCCGAGAGGCTCATGGCTGTACCGAAACAGGCATGATAATCTTCCAGGGCATCGATGAGGGTCACCATTTTGTCCACATCCTCGAGAGTAGCCGTTTTGGGTGCACCGGTGTCCCAATCCACAATCTTGGGGGCGGCATGATTGGTGAAATAGACCTCATCACCACTGAACTTCAGATCATATTTGGGATTTCGTCCCCGCAGGTAGAAGATGTCCGGCTTCTTACCCAGGGCCTCCTCCAGAATGGAAACCGGGAATTTCACAAGCCCGCTGTTCCTATCCACCTCACAACCCGCATCCTCCAGGATCCTCAATGCCTCTGCATCTTCAAACTTCACCCCGCATTCTCTGAGGACCTCGAGGGTCTTTTCATGGATCCGCACCACCTCTTCATCCGTCAGCATTTTCATGGGATTCTCACATCTGTAACCAATACCCATGGACCTCTCCTTTCTCCACAAATGTTTCCTGCATCGCGTCACCTGAAGCCAGGGTATCATCACGCATAATGAATCGGACTGTCAAGGAGTTCGGGGATTGGATTAATAAGTCTTTGTTAAAGTGCTATTTTTTTACTCAGACTTGCATGTAGAAAGCGTATTTTACCTTGACACATTCCTTTTCTTCGTTGTATTTCAAAAGCTATTAAATGTATAGAAGTGAGAAAGGAGATTTTTGTTGAGATTTTGAAGGAGTTTTTTTAACCGGTAACGCTTTTGAAAAGGGGGATGATTATGAAGGCAAGAAACTGGTTTCTGGTGTGTTTCCTTATCATAACTTTTGGTATCTTTTTACCCTTGAATGCAAATGCGTCCAGTAATAAACCTGCTCAATTCAGTGTATCAAATCTTTTTCCTCCCACACACCTCCATGCCAAAACCCTGGAAGCCTGGGGAAGTGCAATAGAGAAGCGCACAGGCGGCAAGGTCAAATTCAATTACTACCATGGCGGCACCCTGCTCAAAGGGCCCAAGATCTACGACGGTATTCTGAGGGGGATCACGGACATCGGGATGTCCGTTCTCGGATACAGCAGAGGCGTCTTCCCCGTCCTGGAAGCCGTAGATCTTCCCCTGGGCTACCAGTCGGGAATGCAGGCCACCATGGTCATCAACGACTACATCAAGATTATAAAGCCCAAAGAGATTACCAAAGTCAAGGTGCTCTTTATGCATGCCCATGGTCCCGGTCTGCTGCACAGCAAGAAGCCTGTCTACAAATTGGAAGATCTCAAGGGTCTGAAAATCCGTTCCTACGGATTTAACGCCAGGATGGCCAAGATGCTGGGTGGTGTACCGGTTGCCATGCCTCAACCCAGTGTTTACGAGGCCCTTCAAAAAGGTGTTGTGGACGCGTCCCTGAGTCCCTATGAGGTGCTGTGGGGTTTTAAGCAGGCAGACGTAATCAGGTCCACCACGGAATGCTATGGCATAGGTTATACGGCAGGATTCTTTGTATTCATGAATCTCGACAAGTGGAATGCCCTTCCCGGTGACGTCCAGAAGATAATGGATCAAGTGAGTGCCGAGTGGATTCCCATAGAGGGTGAGACATGGGATAAACTGGACAAGATGGGGAAGGATTTTACCATAAAGAAGGGCAACAAGATTATTCCACTCTCGGATGCAGAAAACGCCCGATGGAAAAAGGCCGTCCAACCGGTCATTAAAATGTACATCGATGAAAAAAAGAAAAAGGGCATGCCTGCAGAAAAGTACGTAGAGACCCTCAGGGGGCTTGTCCAGAAATACGCCCAGTAACGAGTCAGGGTAAATTAAGGGGTGCCTGAATGAAGAAGAGAAGGCACCCCTTTTTTTTTTTTTTTTTTCACCCGGACAGCCTGTTTAGCTTGACACTTTCCTTTTCTTCGCAGTATTTTGATAATGATATTGATTGGGATAAGCACTGAAAGGAGGAATCGTTTGGGGTTTTGAAGGAATTCATTAAACAGTAACGCTTTTAAAAAGGGGGATGATTATGAAGGTAAGAAATTGGTCTCTGGTGTTCATTCTTGTGTTAACCTTTGGCGTCTTTTTACCCATGCATGCCCAGAATGCGGCTGCAAAACCCGTTCAAATCAGCTTTTCGAATCTATTCCCTCCCACCCACTTACACTCTCAGACCTATGAAGCCTGGGGCAATGAGATCGAGAAGCGCACAGGCGGCAAGGTCAAATTCGTTTACTATCATGGTGGTACATTACTCAAAGGTGCAAAGATCTATGACGGTATCCTCAAAGGCATTACTGATGCAGGAAGTTCCGTGCTTGGATACAGCCGCGGCGTCTTCCCGGCCCTGGAGTCCATTGAACTCCCCATGGCATATAAGAGCGGATACCAGGCGACCATGGTCATCAATGACTTCATCAAAATCTACAAACTCAAAGCGCTTTCCAAAGTCAAAGTCCTTTACATGCACGCACACGGTCCAGGTCTGCTCCACAGTAAAACGCCGATTTACACAATGGATGATGTCAAGGGGCTGAAAATTCGGTCATACGGCTTTAACGCGGGTATTGCCAAGAATCTGGGTGGCGTTCCGGTCGCCATGCCCCAACCGGGTGTTTACGAGGCCCTTCAGAAGGGTGTCGTGGATGCCTCCCTGAGCCCCTATGAGGTGCTTTATGGCTGGAAGCAGGCGGAGGTCATCAAAGCCACCACAGAATCCTACAGCGTAGGCTACACCTCCGGTTTCTTTGTCTTCATGAACCTCGCCAAGTGGAATTCCCTCCCCGGTGATGTTCAAAAAATTATCGACGAGGTGAGTGCCCAATGGCCCGCCAAGCAGGGCAGAGTGTGGGATAAACTGGACAAAATGGGCAAGGATTTTACGTTGAAGAAGGGCAACAAGGTTATCACCCTCTCCCCCGAGGAGAGCGCCCGCTGGGCCAATGCGGTAAAGCCTGTGGTTGCCGACTATATCAAAAGCAGGAGTGCCAAGGGACTCCCGGCCGCTGATTATGTCAAGACCGTGAGGGAGCTGGTTAAAAAGCATCAACCTTAATCCCAAACCGGGCTGTTAACGGAAGAAAACAGGGGTGCCTGAATAAATGAGGGCACCCCTTTTTTGTCTTTTCTCTTACCAAAAAGCTTGCCTAAATCCCCTTGAGACTCTATCATTCTGCTCTATTCCCCTACCCCCAATCTTCCACGACAGACAAAGGGGAACCCAACAAATCATTTTAGGGAGCGAATAAAATGCACAAACTTCTTATGGACTCGCCCGGAGAGGATATCTTTTTGTTAGGCAATGAGGCCATTGCCCGTGGCGCCCTGGAGGCCGGTGTGGCCTTTACGACCTGTTATCCCGGGACCCCTTCTTCAGAGATCCCGGAACAGTTTTTTGCCATCAGCAAGGAGACTGATCTCTATTTTGAATACTCCACCAATGAAAAGGTGGCCCTGGAGGTGGGGGCCGGGGCAGCCATCGCCGGCCTGAGGACCATGGTCACCATGAAGCACGTAGGGCTCAACGTGGCCTCAGATCCCCTCATGACATTGGCCTATCAGGGTGTCATTGGAGGAATGGTCATAGTGAGCGCAGACGATCCTTCTCTCTTTTCCAGCCAGAACGAACAGGACAATCGCTACTATGCCCGGTTGTCTTCTCTTCCCATGTTCGAGCCCACCAATATCCAGGAAATGAAAGAAATGACCATCGCGGCCTTTGATCTCTCAGAATCGCTTGAGGTCCCTGTCCTTCTGCGGACCACCACAAGACTGAACCATATGCGGGGGGAGGTCACCCTGGGAGACCTGCCACAGAGAAAGACCAGTTCTTTCTTCAAGAAAGATCCTTTCCGTTGGGTGGCCATCCCGGCGGTCAATAGAAGGCTGCATCAGGTTCTCCTGGAAAAAACTGACCGGGCTGAAGAGCTCTCTGAAGATTCCCCCTTCAATGAACTTATTGGTGAGGGGAAATGGGGTATTGTCACCAACGGGATCAGCCTGAACTACGTCAAAGATGCGATATCCGACCTGAACCTGGCGGACAAGGTGAGCATTCTCAAACTGGGGCTATCCTGGCCGTCGCCCAGGAAATTGTGCGCCAAATTTCTTCGACAGGCGGAGAAGGTCCTGGTGGTGGAAGAACTGGAACCCATCATAGAGAACGACCTGAATGCCCTGGCGCACAAGGAAGGGATCAAAACGCCTATCAATGGTAAGGGTGTGGCCAGGCTCTCACGCCTCTATGAATATGATCCCGGCATGGTGAGAGAGGCCATTGCCGAATATTTTGGTGTTCCCTACGAGGCCTCCCCAAAGATAGATACCAGTGATTTTCCGACGCTTCCCGGAAGGCCCCCCACCCTTTGTGCGGGTTGTCCTCACCGGGCCACGTCCTATGCCATCAAAGAGGTCTACGGTCCGGAGGCCATCTACCCTTCGGATATCGGCTGCTATACCCTGGGAATGCTCCCGCCCCTTTCCATGGCCGATCTCGTCTTATGCATGGGGGCCTCGGTGACTACTTCCAGCGGTTTCTCACTGTCGACAGATCAAAAGGTCATCTCATTCATAGGGGACTCCACCTTTTTCCATTCCGGCATCACAGGACTGATCAATGCCGTACACAACAACCATAAATTCACGCTGGCCATTGTGGATAACGGCACTACGGCCATGACCGGACATCAGCCCAATCCCGGAGTGGACCCCGAGCCCCTGGGCCTGGACCGCACCAGGGTCTCCATTGAAAAAATTGTCAGGGCCTGTGGTGTGGAGGACGTCCACATGGTAAGGCCTTTTAAGCTGAAAAAGACCATTGAGGCGGTCAGGGCCACTTTGGAATATGACGGGATTTCGGTCATTATTTCGGAGGAGTTCTGCCCTCTCTTCGCAAAAGCAACCGGCCAGATGAAGCGTACCAGGCCATTCTATATCAACCGCGACAAGTGCAAAAACCATCAGACCTGTATCGGCAAGCTCGGGTGCCCTGCCATGTCCCTTGAAGACGATCAGGTCACAATCAACCGGCTCCAGTGTACGGGCTGCGCTGTGTGCGCCCAGATTTGCCCGGAGAATGCTATACTCCCTGTAAAAGACTAGGAGGCTGATCGCTCCACCCAAAATTTGTGATCTCCGGACAGGCGATCTCGAACCTTTCACACGTCGCGCCTTTTCAAAAACATACCCGTAAAGGCCTGCTCACGGGGAGGACAGGGCAATGAAGGCTGAGAAGAAACTTACCGAATATGTTTGCCGGACACAATTCAATGAAATTCCCCGAGACGCCCTGAAGGTCATGCAAAACATGCTGGCCGGGGTCTTCGGCACCACCATTGCCGGATCCGGTTCCGAAGGCTGTGACGCCCTGGTGCAATATTACCTGGATCAAGGGGGAAAGGAAGACGCCACCATCCTCATTCATGGAGGCAAGGTGCCTGCCCAGAACGCGGTAATGGTCAACAGCGTAATGGCCAGGGCACTTGATTTTGACGATGCCATGGCCCCCGGCATCCATATTGGGGCCTCTGTCGTACCTGCCGCCCTTGGGGCTGCAGAGCTGGCAGGAGGGTGCAGCGGAAAAGAGTTTCTGACAGCCCTGGCCCTGGGAACGGAAATAGCCGCACGACTCAACCTGACGGAGGCCACCTATGACGGATTTGATCCCACCGGCGTCTGCTCCGTATTTGCGGCCACCGTTGCCGCCGGCAGAATTCTTCAACTGAATGAATCAGAGATGTGGAACGCACTTGCCCTGGCTTTCAACAGGAGCGGGGGGAGTTTCCAGTGCAATATAGACGGGTCCCTGGCCGTGAGGGTGATTCAGGGCTGGGTGTCACAGACCGGAATGCATTGCGCCCAACTTGCAAAACTCGGCATCACAGGGCCGAAAAATTTCCTGGACGGAGTCTATGGCTATTTTCATCTCTTTGGGAGAGATGTCGTCTCGTCGGACGCATGTGTCCAGGGCCTTGGGGAGCGCTTTGACCTTCAAAAGGTAATATTCAAAAAATATCCCAGTTGCGGTCTGACCCTGGGATGCACTGATGTTACTCTTGCCCTTCTGGAAGAAAATGGGCTTGCGCCGGATGACGTTGATCGTATAGAAGTCAGGGTGCCCCCCTATGCCTTTAAACTGGTTGGACATCCATTTAAGATCGGGGACAATCCCAAGGTAAACGCCCAGTTCAGCATTCAGTACTGTGTCGCCAACGCCCTGTTGAGAAAGTGCTCAAGGCTTCGACATTTTGAGGAATCCGCCATAAGAGACCCTGAAATCATGGCATTTACTGAAAAAATATCCGTCACTTCGGATCCTGAACTTGATGCACGAGGCCACACGGCACTGGATCTGACTGTTTTCATGAAATCTGGAGAAGAACACCTCAAAAAGATGAATATCGCTCCCGGTTTTCCAGGAAACCCCCTTACACAAAAAGATCACGAAAACCATTTTTGGGACTGTATGGACTTTGCCAACACGCCTTTTCCAAAAGAGAGGGCTGAGGAACTGCTAAAAACAATAGATCAGGTAGAAGATCTGAAAGACGTTCAGGTGCTCATACCCCTTTTGGTCATCTGATTTTATTGAGGAGGCCGTCATGAACCTGGTTGAAATGGTAGAGAAAAATTCCCGTTTGTATCCCCGGAAAGCTGCCTTTGTGGAAATCAAAACACTTTCCAAGGAAAGGGAAGAAATCCATTGGGAAGCCTTTCACGACAGGACCAATAGACTGGCCAATGCCCTTTTGGACAGGGGTGTGACCAAGGGTGACAAGGTCTTCATACTGGGTAAAAATTCCATTAACTGGATAGAGGCCTATTTTGCAGTGCTCAAGGCAGGGGGTTGGGTCGTCCCGCTGAATTTCAGGTTTACCAATGATGACATTGCCTTTTGCGCCGGGGTGGCTGAACCAAAGGCCTTTATACTCGCTGAGGAGTACGGTGATCGTGCTCAAGAAATGCGCTCTCAATTGGGTACGGTCAAAGAGTATGTAATCATAGGCAAAAAATCTGTGGAAGGCATGGACCTTCTGGACGATGTCATCCAAGGAGGGGCCACCGGCCTGCCTGACGTGTCCCTGGATTACGGGGATGATTGCGGTCTCTATTTTACCTCGGGAACCACGGGGAAGCCCAAACCCGTTTTGCTCACCCACCTCAATCTCTTGAGCACGGCCATTGCCGAACTCACCACCCATGATTTGAAGGAGCCTGACCGCTTTTTGATGATGCCCCCCCTGTATCATCTGGCCATTGCCCATCTCCTGGGGACCATGCTGGCCGGGGGCACCAATGTGCTCCTGACCGAGCAGATAACCCCCCAGTTCCTTCTGCAGGCCATGTCCGACGAACAAATCTCCGTCGTATTTCTTTTGGTCCCCTGGGCCCTGGATCTGCTGGAGGCCCTGGACAAGGGCGTCCTCAAAAAGGAGGACTATGACCTCAGCCATTGGCAATTGACCCACATGGGGGCACAGTCCATACCCCCGAGCATCGTCCAGAGACTGAAGGAACACTTCCCGGACATGAAGTATGATACCGACTACGGCCTGAGCGAGAGCACCGGGCCGGGACCGCTCCATCTCGGGATGGAAAACGGACACAAGGTAGGGGCCATAGGTAAGCCCACAATGATGTGGGATGCCCGGATTGTGGACCCTGATGGAAATGATGTTGCCCAGGGGGAGGTGGGAGAACTCGTTGTCAAGGGCCCCGGGGTAATGAAGGCCTATTACAAGAACCCTGAATTAACGGCTGAGACCATAAAGGATGGATGGCTGTATACCGGGGACATGTCCAGTATGGACGAGGACGGTTTTATTTCCATTGTGGACCGAAAAAAGGATGTGGTGATTTGTGGCGGAGAAAACATCTTCCCGGTGGAGGTGGAAAACGTTATTCTCAGGCACCCCAAGGTATTTGACGTGGCCGTTATAGGAACCCCGGATAAGCGGCTGGGTGAAAAGGTGACCGCCGTAGTGGATGTTGTGCCTGATGAGAGCATGACCGAGGAAGAACTCAATGCCTTCCTCGAGGAAAATCTTCCCAGATACAAACGCCCGCGGCAAATTATCTTTGACAAGGTCCCCCGCAACCCCACAGGAAAAATTGAAAAGCCGAAGCTGAGGGATAAGTACTGTTAAAAAATGGAGAGTGGCTTTTTATTGCGGAAATTACTGGGAATGCCCTAATGCTGTGGTTTTAGAGAAAAGACGTACGGCAAAGGGCACACGGCTCACGGGAAGACTTAATTAACCGCCTCTGTGGAGTACCCATGGAGTTTTGTGATTTAACCTGCCGCCATGCCGAATGGCCGAAACAGGAAGCCCTGGACGGCTCCGGAAGCTGCCGGACCTTTCAGGCCCTCTACTGCCAGAAGAAGGACCGCCTTGTCCAGAAGAATGCCCCCTGCCTTGATAAAAAAAAGGCT
>JAFDIX010000473.1 GCA_019307805.1 Deltaproteobacteria bacterium
CACGGCCTTGGCCATGGCCACAGAGGCGGAAAGTTCACAAATAAGAGGGATATCCCCATAGCCTGCTTCTTCAAACCCCCGGCTTACTTCCTCTTCAAAGACCTGGAGGGGCATGCAGGAAAGAATCACGCAATCGGCCCTGTCCTGTTCCACGGCAGCGATACACTGCTTTACGATATCACTGACTATTGTCTTTACCTGGGGCACATTCGCCCTTTCTCCCTTGGGGTGGGCGGCCACAAGTTTTCCCATCTCCGATGATGAAAATCCGACATGCCTGGCGCCGGCAAGCTTCTGATCAAGACCGTACATTCTGGCATGTCGCCGAACCAGAACGGCCTGGGGATCTGTGGCTTCGATCACCGTGCACCTGTCCCCCAGGAGTGATGCCACATGGAGGGCAGAGTGGAGGGCCCCCATGAAAGGGATATCGCATATCTCTCTTGCGGGAAAGAAGGCCGGTTCCATGGAGCCCATGGAGACAATGGCATCTATCCCTTCTTTTTTGGAAAGCTCCTTGACCTTTTTGATGATCCCCAAACTGATATTGGCCAGAAATTCGGAATCGCGGCGTTCTTCCATCCATTGGATGAAGTATCCCTCATCGATTACATATTCCTCTTTGGTGACCTGACCCTTCTTCTCCAGGTTTTCCATAAGCTCCCGGGCCTGGGCATAGGTAAACTTGTTTTCATTCTGATATGGGGGAAGTATGAGTATTTTCATGGTGTTTTATCCTTATTGTCTATACCTGAGCGCTGACGGCGGACTGCTTATTGGTAAAATTCATCCAGATCCAGGGGCAGGGCCAATGGCGCACCTCTCTTCGAGGACAGATCCATGGCCATGGTGAGGACCAGATTGCGATGCCCGTCCTCGGCACAGGCATGGGGGGTCTCCAGACCCGTGCAGACCCTTGCAAACCATGTATTGGTTTCTTCCCGGATCGGTCCCCATATCTGTCCATTCCAGACATCTCCCGGTGGGTAACTGGTCAGAAAATCAACATACCGCTTCTGTTCCGGTTCAAAACCCTCGGGCTTGTACCCGGCGCCCTGGGCAATTTCACTTGCCAGTATCAGGTCCCGGTGGGTGTCTTCCACATCGATAACGCCCTTGGTGCCAACAATGCCTATTTCAAGACCATATACCGGCCCGGGCCACACGGTTGGCAGGGCCCAATTGATATTCATGCTGAACAGGGTCCCATCATCCATGGTAAAGAGGCCGAAGGTGGCATCCTTGATACCCCAATCCTTCAGAGCCTTGTCTGTAGAGCGTGCATACAACGAGACCGGTGCCTTTCCTTCCATGAACCACATGCTCATATCAAAGCTGTGGGTGCCGGAGACAACCATGGGGGTGAGATTGTCTCTTTGGTCTGTCTTCTCAACAGTCGCAATAGGGGCCATCCGGTTCATAAAAGCCCGTGTCACCACTGAGGTGACTTCTCCGATCTGTCCGGTGACGAGCCTTTCCTTTATTGCGAGAAATCTCCTGCGGAACCGCTGGGTGTATCCTATGACGGCATCCACCCCGCTGTCCTGAATGGCCTTGAGCATCCGGGCGGATTCCTTCACATCCGTTGCCAGGGGTTTTTCGATAAAGAGGTCATGGCCCTGTTCCAATGCCGCCAGGGTCGGACCCGTATGAAAATTTTCGTCTGTTGCGATAATGGCCGCATCCACTTCCGGCCGTTTGAGCAGTTCCCTGAAATCCGTGGTAAAGAAGTCGGCCTTAGCATCCGTGGCCAGCTTTCTGCCCAACTCTTCCTTGATATCACAGAGGCCGAGCCATGCGATACCTGGATAATCCCGAGCAAATTCAGCGCGTATCCTTCCTATGGTGCCGCATCCAATGATTGCCAGACCGATTTCCCTTTTTGTTTTTTTTCTCTGAGAAGATGCCATTATTTGTAGAATTCCTCCAGGTCGATGGGAAGTTCGACTATTTGTTCCCTTTTTGAGGAGAGGTCCATGGCCATGGTGAGAACCAGGTTGCGATGCCCGTCCTCGGCGGTGGCATGGGGGGTCTCCAGACCCGTGCAGACCCTTGCAAACCATTCATTGGTTTCTTCCCGGATGGGCCCCCATATCTGTCCGTTCCAGATGTCTCCCGGCGGATAACTGGTCAGGAAATCGACATGGCGCTTGTACTCCGGCTCAAATCCTTCAGGTGCATATCCCGCGCCTTGGGGAATTTCCGATGCCAGCACGAGATCCCGGTGGGTATCTTCCACGTCAATGACTCCCTTGGTGCCCACAATACCGATTTCCAGCCCATATACGGCCCCGGGCCATACAACCGGGAGGGCCCAATTGATGTTCATGCTGAAAAGGGTGCCGTCAGACATGGTGAAGAGACCAAAGGTGCCGTCCTTTGTACCCCAGTCTTTCAGTGCCTTGTCCGTGGAGCGGGCATATACCGAGGCCGGCTCTTTCCCCTCCATGAGCCACATGCTCATATCCAGACTGTGGGTTCCGGAAACGACCATGGGAGTGAGGTTCTCCCTCTCATCAGTACGCCGTACCGTGGCAATGGGCACCATGCGATTCATGAATGCGCGGGTGATCACGGATGTGACCTCACCGATCTGACCGGTGGTGAGCCTTTCCTTGATTGCCAGAAATCTTCTTCGGAAACGCTGGGTGTAGCCTATTACGGCATCCACCCCGCTGTCCTGAATACCCTTGAGCATCTGGGCCGATTCCTTGGCATTGGTGGCCAGGGGTTTTTCGATAAAGAGATCATGCCCATGTTCCAGTGCGGCCAGGGTTGGTCCTGTATGGTAGTTTTCATCAGTGGCTATGATCGCGGCATTCACTTCCGGCCGTTTGAGCAGTTCCTTGTAATCCGTGGTAAAAAAATCGGCTTCTGCATCCTTGGCAAGTTTTTTCCCCAGGTCCTCCTTGATGTCACAAAGGCCGATCCAACCAATCCCCGGATAATCACGTGCGAATTCAGCACGGATACGGCCAATGGTTCCGCAGCCCACGACTGCAAGACCAATCTCCCTGTTTTGTTTGCCCATTTAACAATACCTCCTTCTCCATAAAGACATTGGTTATTTATTGGGACCACGGGTTTACCCATGGGGCTCCATCATTACCTACTGGTGTTGGGAAATATAGGTTGAAGCAGCCACAGGTGTCAAGGAAAAGGCATTTGAAGTGATGGCCTGATGGGGCACTTTTCAACTTTATCATTTAATATCAAATAATTAAGAACTCAAACAGGGTAATACTGCAGGTTTGACATTTAGCCTGTCATTGTATATATGCACACTTGTATGCAAGTGCGAGTATAGAGCCTGGCCAACTGATTCTTGGCACTTTTCAAGATGAAAGGGGTGAGAATCTCATGGAACCACGAAGGACCATCATCGACCAGATCTACCATCAGTTGTTGGAGCGCATTCAGCTTGGAGAAATCGCGTCAGGAGAAAGGCTCATCGAGACCCAGGTGGCAGGGTCTCTGGACACCAGTCGTACGCCGGTGCGCGAGGCCTTCCGTCGCCTCGAACAGGATGGGATCGTAGAAAGACTGCCTCAGGGCGGGGTGAGGGTCGCTCCCGTGACCATGGAAATGGTTAGTGAAATT
>JAFDIX010000474.1 GCA_019307805.1 Deltaproteobacteria bacterium
AAGAGAAAAAACTAAACATCCCACCCGAGGGATTCACCGCCATCTTCAACGGCAAGGACTTCTCGGCATTTAGAATACACCCCAAGGTCGAAAAAATGTGGACCATCGAGGACGGCGTGCTCAAGTCACACGGCCTGCTCGAGGAATGGGGTGCGGACCTGGTCACCAAGAAGAAGTTTAGGGATTTTGTGCTGCTAGTCGATTTTCGTATGCCCGCGGATTCCGACAGTGGTATCCACTTCCGGAAACTCATCCCCAACATGGGATATTTCGGACAAACCGAACAGATGAACATCAACAGATGAACATCGGCACCGGTCATCGCATGGGTCAACTGGAAAGCATCGGCTTTATGCGAGCTAACAAACTGGAGGCTGCCCGGCGTCTGAAGAATAGTGATGTCCCCAAGGTGAAACAGGTCAATCCAAAGGTCGGAAACTGGCATACGGTCAAGATTACCATGATCGGCAGAATCCTTTCGGCTGAACTCGATGGTCAAGTCATGATAGATCAATATGAGTACCCTGAGTGGCACCTCAGCACCGAGGCGGAACAGCTCCGCTTCCAGAAACATCGCTATCTTGAGAACAAAAAGACCGGCAAGAAGAATCCCTGCCCGATCGAATACCGCAACATATTCATCAAGGAGATCAAGCCGTCCGAGTCAGTAAAGTCGTCCGAGTTAAACGTTCCACCGGAGGGTTTTACAGTGCTCTTCAACGGTAAAGACTTCACGGGCTGGCATACACCGCCTCTGGTCAAAAAATACTGGTCTATTGAAGATGGTGTACTCAAGTCACTTGGGCTTATCAAAACGTGGGGCGCCAGCCTATCTACAAAGAAGCATTACAAAGATTTCATATTGATGTTCGATTTCAGGATGCCGACTATTTCGGATAGCGGTATTAACTTCCGCAAACTGATTCCGGAAATTCCGGGTTTTGGAGATATGGAGCAGTTTAACCTCAGATCCAGGGGCGGAATGGGACACCTGGAAAGTTACTACTTTCTACCGAAAGAGACCGCAAAGAAAATGAGGCTCATAGAGGAAGAAAAACCGCATGTCCGGCATATAGATCCGGAGGTCGGCATCTGGCATACGGTCAAGCTTACTATGAAAGGCCGGACCTTCTCAGCCGAGTATGACGGAGAGGTTCTTTATGACAACTTCGAGTATCACGACTGGATGATTAACACCGAGCCGGCACCGATCAGACTGCAGAAGCATATCGTCGTGCATGGAGATAACCTCGGCAAAGAGAATCCCTGTCCCATAGAGTATCGCAACATTTTTATCAAGGAGCTTAAATCTTCCGAATAGATAGTATAGGCATAGTTCAAAGAAAATAAACATGAATTTGAAAATGCGACTGGAAAGAAAAGTTAACCGAAGAGATTTCCTCAGGAAGGCTTTTGCCGCCGGAGCTAATGCAACATGTCTTTTGTGTGGTGTTGCTGGGGCTCGACAGGTCAACAAGCATACGATGATATCCGAGCAAAAGTCGCTCGCCGGGATCAAGCGACCCAACATTGTAATTCTGCTTGCGGATGACCTTGGTTATCGGGACATCGGCTGCTACGGAGGTCCGGTGAAGACACCGGCGCTCGAAGGCTTGGCCGGCAAAGGCGTGCGATTTACAGATTTCTACTCAGGATGCGCTGTATGTTCACCTTCGCGAGCCACATTGCTGACCGGACGGAATCACATCCGCGCGGGCGTATACAGTTGGATTTCGGACTACCACCAGAACTCGCATCTGGCCGAACAAGAACTCACGCTGTCTAAGATTCTCAAGAGTCACGGATATGCAACTGCGCATTTCGGTAAATGGCATCTGGGTTTGCCGACAAGAGAAAAAAACAAGCCTACGCCGAGTCACCATGGATTTGATTACTGGTTTGCCACGGGAAACAACGCTCAGCCAAGCCACAAGAATCCCGTGAACTTTATTCGCAATGGCACTCCTGTCGGCAAAATCGAAGGCTATGCTTGCCGGATTGTTGTTGACGAAGCTATCTCGTGGCTGGATGAAAAGCGTAGCCCCGACAAGCCGTTCTTTCTGAATATCTGGTTCCACGAACCCCATGCCCCCCTCGCGGCTCCAGAGACAATCGTTTCGCAGTACGGGGAACTGAAGAATCCCGCGGCGATCTATTCCGGCACGATCGACAATACGGACCGAGCCATCGCGCGGTTGCTTAAGAAGCTGGAAGAAATCGATTCGCCGGAAAACACGCTGATCGTTTATTCATCGGACAACGGCAGCTATCGCGCGGATCGTGTTGGCAACTTGCGCGCCACAAAGGGTTCCAATTTCGAAGGCGGTATTCGCGTGCCGGGGATTTTTTGTTGGCCGAGCAAGATTAAGAAAGGTCACGTCGAACACGAACCAGCCGGTTTGGTAGATCTGCTGCCGACAGTTTGTGGTTTGCTCGGAATCGACAGGCCCGAGGGCGTTCACCTCGACGGTTCCGATCTCTCGCTGCTGCTTATCGGTGGTGAAAACGAATTCACCAGACATCAGCCGCTGTTCTGGCTCCTGCCGGCATCAGAGCCCGCCGTGGCGATACGAGACGGCAATTATTCGCTGGTAGGATATCGTGATTACAAGCTTCCAAAGGACCATGAAAAAATGACTACCTTGATGAAGCAAATCGTAGAAATCCTTCGGAAGAATGGTACCCTCGAAGAAGAGATTCGCGGTAGTACTTTGCAGGCACAAATGTTTGAGGGATTCAAAGACAAAGAAGCGGAGAAACTCCGTGGTCAATATATCCGTCTAAACATGTTTCAGGAATCGTGGATCCCCTCAATCAAGGCAGGTGGCTATAAACGGTTTGAATTGTTCGACCTGACCAGGGATCCCGGACAGCGGACAGATGTGTCGGTGCAGCTTCCCGGCATTACTGCCAGGCTCAAGAAGAAGCTTCTTGAAATCAACGCCAGTGTCATGGCCGACGCCCATGACTGGCATCTGAAGTAAGAAAGGGAAATTGCATGGCACAGCATAGAATCCATCACATCAATGGCAACATAAATATGACGTCAATAATTCTTATGGTGATCATTGCTCAATTATCTCTCGGTACGTCTTTGCAGGCAGTTGACCTGCCCCCGGAATTGCCGCTCTGGGAGAAGCCGCCACAGGACTACGTGATTCGAACAGATATCAAAGAGCAAGTTCGTTCCTATCAGGTGCGACCTGGATCCCCGTCCGGATTGAATCGCGTATTCAGTTCCATCTCGTCGCCCACCTACAGTATCCATCGACCCCGAAATCCGAACGGCGTGGGCTTGGTGATTTGCCCTGGTGGTGCCTTTCGCGACGTTTGGCTTGATCGCGAGGATCAAGATTTGGCAATCTGGCTGAAAGACCACAACGTGACTTCCATCGTATTGAAGTATCGGACTCGTGTAAGCGACGGCAATGATTGGACGCCTCCATGGCAAGAATACCAGCGCGCCGTTCAGGCCGATGGCAGACAAGCCATTCGCATTCTCAGAAAGCAAGCGTCGGAACTTGGCTTGCAGCCCAACAAGATTGGCATCTGTGGATTCTCAGCCGGCGGCCAACTTGCGATAAGCTGTGCGTTGCACGCCGAACCAAGGCTGCCGGAAACTAAAGTTAGCGGAATGCCGGACTTTGCCGGTTTGTTTTATCCAGGAATTCCTGATGACGTCAGCCTGTTCTTTGATGGTCCGGCTACCTCCGAGATCTACACGCCCGGCATCTGTCCGCTTTTCATCATAAATGCTCGTGTAGATCGGCTGACTCCTGCGGACAAGTGCG
>JAFDIX010000475.1 GCA_019307805.1 Deltaproteobacteria bacterium
GGCCTCACCAAGGCTCACCACCTGAATCAGTTCCAGGTCCTGGAGGTTGCCTTCACGGGATTCCATGAGATGCTTTACCAGGGTGATGGGTTCTGAAATGCCGGTCCCCAGAAAAATGTTCATCCCGGGCTCGATTTTCTCCAGGACCCTGTCCGGGGCAACGACCCTCTCTTCCCATTTACTGGTATTGCGTACCATTATTGATCTTCTTCCGGGTCCCCGGCAAAAGCCCCATTCTTTTCTGACCGGTCCATCGAATTTGATTCCCCAAAGAGGTTCAAGGGTTTCAGCTCTCTTGAATCAAAATAGACCCTGAACTGTTTTGGCCAGTAATGTCCCGTGATTCCCCAAAGAGGTTCAAGGGTTTCAGCTCTCTTGAATCAAAATAGACCCTGAACTGTTTTGGCCAGTAATGTCCCGTGGTTTCGTGCAGGAAGTAATGACGGGTTGCCTCATTGAGATTGATATCCCCATAGATGATACCCTCTTCGTCATGGCCCAGGGGACCGGACATCACTTTGCCGCTGCCCGCCGCTATGATAGCACTCCATGCACCGCCCGGCTTCAAGGCCTCCAGGTCAAGCCGTTTACCCACGCTCTCATCAACCACCGATTGGCTGCAGATGACAAAGGTGTTATAGGCAATGGCATGGTATCTTGAGCATATTTCCGTGAGCGAAGTATCTGCAAAAGCAAATCCCACCCAGGAGGCAATATGGATCTGCTCCCCCATGGCAGAGAGGGTGTATCCCGGAAGAGACATGGTATGTTCCCCGCAAATGAGCCCACCCATACGCCCTAATTCTGTTTCATAAATCCGGTGGGTGCTGCCGTCTCCCTCTCCCCAGACGAGTTTCTCAGATCCCGTGGCTTTCAGCTTTCTGTGTTTTCCAAACATATTTCCTTCTCTGTCAAAAAAGAGGAGGGTATTGTAGAGGCTTTTATTATCCCGCTCATTGATTCCGATCACCACGAAACTGCCGGCATCCCTGGCTGCGTTGCCAATGGCCTCGGTGCATTCCCCGGGCACATCCACGGAATTCTGAAAAAGTTCCGCAGAATAGGCCATGGCTTCCCCCATGGGTTTGTGCCAGGCCCAATAGGGCCCACCCGGTATGAAGACCTCGGGAAGAACGATAAGGTCCGCCCCATTTCCCGCTGCCTCCTTGATAAGTGCGCATGCCTTTTCAACACTTGCATCCCTGTCTAAAAAAACGGGCGCTGCCTGGACGGCTGCTGCCTTGAACTTCGGAAATACATCTCCCATATCCTTCTCTCCTTCTTCAGCACTCAGCCTTAAGAGAGAGGCTGTTGCGTTAACGAACCCTTCCGGCGGGGCAGAAGGGCCCAGAGTATAATTGCTGTGAGGATCATGGCAAGGCAGAGAATCTGACCCATGGTGAGGACTCCCCACAGGAGTCCGATGTGAGCATCAGGTTCTCTGAAAAATTCAACGATAAATCTCAGTATTCCGTAGCCCCCTATAAAGAAACAGACCATGGCTCCCGGCTTGAAGTGACGGTCCTTGAGGGCCCACAGGATAATAAAGAGAAGCAGGCCTTCCAGCAGAACTTCATAGAGTTGGGAAGGATGCCGGGCCATGGGCCCGCCTCCGGGGAAAACCATGGCCCACGGCACGGTACTGGCCCGACCGTATAGCTCTCCGTTGATGAAGTTTCCCAGCCTCCCCAGACCCAGTCCGATGGGCGCCGTCACTATGACCAGATCGGCCACTTCCCAAAAGAAGAACTTCCTGCGACGGCAGAAAAGGGCGCCGGCAAGCAGCGTCCCTACGAGGCCGCCATGGAAGGACATGCCTCCATGCCAGATGGCGATGATCTCAAGGGGATTTTGGAGATACTGCCCAAAGTTTGAAAACTGGTAGAAGAGAACGTACCCTAATCGGGCACCCACGACCAGGCCAATGGCGAGATAGAGGAACAGGTCCTGAAGCATGCTCCCCTGAATTCCAAGACGCTTTGCGCGTGGCTGCCTTTGGATCAGAAAATAGGCGGCCAGAAAGCCGCCCACATACATCAACCCGTACCATCGCAGCTTAATAGGACCGATCTCGATGATGCTGGGATCTATTTGGGGAAAGGGTAACATCGTTCTTATCTCCTCGGACCAGAGGGGCCTCGCATTGCACCATGTCAAAGACGAACAAGGTGCTCCAGGACGTCTATTCGGAAAGCTCAGGATGGCGCTGCAAGCCATCAGTACTCAGCACACGGCCACGATCACTATGAAGGAACCCTTTGGGGATGTCAACGTCAGATCCGTCGTTTGTCCCTTCCTTGACAGGGAAGGGATTTTGTCCCTATACTCCTCCACCTGTATCACATCCCATACAACAAGATGCTGGTCATTCCAGGACCCGGAAAATCAAAACACTGAGTTTATTTTCTCAAATGAACCCCAATGAACGAAATATCATGGCCATCACATGTTTTGGCCATTTCATGAGCCACTTCAACCTGTTGGTATTCCCGGCACTTGTTCTCCCCCTTTCCGTCCGATTCGGAATGGACCTGGGCCAGGTGATCACCCTTGCCTTCTGGATGTACTTCCTTTTCGGTGTCTCAGCCCTGGCATGGGGGGTTTTGAGTGATATCTTTGGGGCCAGGCCTCTCCTCCTGGTATTCTTTGCCGGTGCCGGAATCTCTTCCCTTGTGGCTGCTTTCTCCCTGGGTTCTCCCCAGACCCTCTCTCTTTGTCTAGCGGGGATAGGCCTTTTCTCGGGAGTATATCATCCCGCGGGCCTGGGCCTGATCTCTAGGGGGATGTCGAAGGTGGGTATGGCCATGGGCTACAACGGGATAGCAGGCAATATTGGACTGGCCGCCTCCCCCCTCATGACAGGTATCATTAATTATTTCCTGGGTGCCAAGGCGACCTTTCTATTTCTCGGCGCCTTCAACCTTTCCGGTGGTTTCATCCTGTTCCTATTCCCCGTCTATGAACCCGAGAGGAAAAAGAGTTCCGGAACCAAAACATCTGAAAACTATGTAGCGGGCTTTCTCATATTATGCGTATGCATGATGCTCAGCGGGATTGCCTATCGCATGGCAGCCGTAATCATGCCTTCATACTTTGAACTGCAGAACCAGGCGTTGTTTAACGGGCTGAGCCGGGTGCCCTGGCTCTCAGCCTCGCCCAACGTGGCAGCCACGGCCTTCACCTCTCTGGTCTTTTTGATTGGCGCCCTCGGTCAATACCTGGGTGGATGGGTGGTGGACAGGTATGAACCCCGCAGAAGTTACATCCTTTTTCACTCCATCGCTTTCCTCCTGGCCCTCTCGATGGCCTACACCACGGATATTCCCCTGATCCTGGTCACTGCGGGTTATATCATGTTCCTCCTGGGCGGGCAGCCCATTGAAAACACCCTCGTTACCTATTTTACGCCGGAAAAACTGCGGGACAGTGCATTTGGCATCAAGGCTATTCTCTCCTTTGGGGTCGGATCATTGTCTGTGCACCTGGTGGGATGGATCAAGATGGGGTGGTCGTTGCCCGCAGTCTTTGTCGCAGCATCCGGAATTTCAGTGCTGGCCATTCTGTTCGGGGCGATTTTGATCGTGGTTACACGGGGTGTCCATTTTAATAAATAAATGGCCATCTTCGAGATGGCCATTTATGTCTGGACCGCTCCTCCATTTCAGATGCTTCGCGTGCGGCAGATAACTTGGAAATCTGCCCCTTTATAGACCTTGCACGCTCTTTCACCTCTCTCATGGCATTGAGCGCCTCAACCTCATCTTCAGTAGGGACCTCTACCTGCTTACAGGAGGTTTCGCAAAGAGAGGGTTCGTCAATCTGGTCATTCATGGTTTTATCCTCCCTCCATATGCATACTTTATTTAAATGGTATACACATCTCCCCCGTTGTCAATGAGACAGGGCCGAGGGAATGCAAATCCCCTTGACATTATAACCATACCTACATAGTATAATTCTTTCAGGCAATTACCCGATCATTACACAATGATCGGGTGATACCCGACCTACTGCTGAAGGCTTATTTTTTAAAAAAGAATGTCATATTGAGTGCATAAACAGGGGCTGTTTCTCATGTGCAGCCCGACAGGAGAAACCATGAAGTTATCAACAAGAGGGCGATACGGGACGCGGCTCATGCTTGAACTGGGGAAGAATTTCGGAAAGGGCCCGTTAAGCGTGTCCCAAATTTCAAAGAATCAGAATATCCCCGTCAAATACCTTGAACAATTGATCATCCCCCTGAAAAAGGCCGATTTGATCACCTCGGTAAGAGGTCCGAAGGGTGGGCATATGCTATCAAAGCCTCCCCGCCAAATTGATGTATGGGAAATCCTGATGCTGCTGGAATCCAAAATGACCTTTGTGGATTGTGTGAGCGAAGAAGATGCGTGTGAACATACCCACGACTGCCCGGTACGGCCTATCTGGGGAAAAGCGTTCATATCCATGCAAAAGTATTTTCAGGAAACGACTCTGGAAGACATCCTCAACGACAACGTGTAAAATTGACCGCCCAATCATCCCGTCCTGTTTCCCAAGAGAGGATTCCCCGCTCTATGAAGCTGTTTGACGACTTACATGCATTTCTCTGGCGTGACCCTGCCACGAACAATTGCAATTCTTTTTTTATCGACGGCCCGAAAAAGATACTGCTTGATCCCGGGCACCACCATCTCTTCGGGCACATCAGGGATAACCTTGAAGACCTTTCCCTCAGACCTGAAGATATTGACCTGGTGATCCTCACCCACGGACATCCTGATCACATTGAGGCAGTCCAACACTTTGCTGAGACCTCCGCTTCGGTTGCCATTCACACCCTTGAATGGCATTTCATTAAAGACCTTGCCCCCCATTACGGAGATTCCATTGGTGTGGAAAACTTTGAACCGGGTGTATTTCTTCAGGATGGTGATCTGGACGTTGGGGATTACCATTTCGAAGTCATTCACACTCCCGGTCACTCCCCTGGGTCAGTCTGCATCTACTGGCCCGAAAGAAAAGTCCTTTTCACCGGGGATGTGGTGTTCAATCAGGGCGTAGGGCGAACAGATCTTCCCGGCGGCGACGGGGAGCAACTCAAGGAATCCATCAGAAACCTGTCCCGGCTGGACGTAGAGTATCTACTTCCCGGCCACGGTGATATCCTCACGGGGTCTGATCCTGTAAATGCCAATTTCTCCGAAATAGAGAAAGTCTGGTTTGCATATATATAACATTTAGGATTATATGAAAATGCCGTCTTCCCGCCCAAGACCATCCATTGACTTTGATCTCCGCCAACTGGAAATATTCCAAAAGGTGGTCGACCTGCAAAGTTTTTCAAAGGCCGCCGATGCCGTTTTCCTGGCACAGGCCTCGGTGAGCGAACGAATAGCCTCGCTCGAGGACGCAGTGGGAACCAGGTTGCTTGATCGTCTTGGCAGGAAGGTCGTTCCCACAAAGGCCGGAGAACTCCTCTATAAGCATGCCACCCTTCTTTTGGGTATGAAAAGAACTGCGAGCCTGGAGATGGAGAACTTCCTTGGCCTGAAGCAAGGGGAAATTCATATGGGCGGCAGTACCATACCGGGGGAATACATACTCCCCAAATTGATCGGACGCTTCCGGGAAAAATTTCCCCTCGTGTCAGTCACCCTGGCTGTTGGCGATACTGTTGAGATTGAAAAAAAGGTGGTGGAAGGGGATTTTGAGCTGGGCATCATCGGATCCAAAAGTACCCACAGGAGCCTCTCCAGCCACGAACTCTGGAAAGACGAACTGTTTGTGGCTGTTCCCGCCTCACACCCCTGGGCGGAACGAAGGGAAGTCCCGGTGAAGAAGCTTTATGAGGAACCCTTTATCTCCAGGGAAACGGGCTCCGGCACGCTGCAAATCATGGAGAAACATCTCCGGGAAAAAGCCGGTTCAAAGGAGACTGCCTCATTTAACGTTGTGGCCCGTTTTGGATCCAGCACGGCGGTAAAAGAAGGGATAAAGGCGGGTATGGGGTTCTCCATTCTGTCATCCAGGGCCATTGACACGGAGTTGAAAACCGGTATTCTCAAGGCCCTCAGGGTGACCCGCCTCTCCATGGAGCGCAGCTTCTATCTCATCAAAGACAGGAGAAGGATTGCCTCTCCCCTTTGCCGGGCCATGACTGACTTCCTCCTGGCAAGCGCCAAGACCGAGAATAAAGCGCCATAACAGACTGTCACTATTTGACAACCTCGTAAAAAGTCGGAAAAACCATTTTTTGTCATTCCGGCGAAAGCCGGAATCCAGTGTTGTCAGAAACTTATGACTGGCCTGGACCCCGGCTTTCGCCGGGGTGACGACATTTTACGAGGCCATCAATATTTAATTATGGGATTACTTTTTTCTTTCTCATGTCCTTGATCGCCACATCTATCACCTCATCAATTATTTGCCGCGCAGAGTCCCGGTCCCAGGTGCGTGACAATATCGACCAGATGGGTTTTTCCGTCTTTACATCATAGAGGACGGTTTCAAGGCGGTAAAAGGTCTGAGAAGTTTGGTAAGCCGACGAATGCATATAGCCATGGTAGTGCCCATAGTACCCGTAAAAGCCCCCATAATGTGCTGGTCGGTGATAGACTGTTTTTTCATCAACCCCCATCAAACGGGTAATCAGCACGGAGTCGCTGTTATATTTGTGAGCAGCCTGCAATATGACTGCTTTGTCCAGTTTCATAAGCTCATTAGTAGAAATGGCGTCTGCGCTGGATACGGCATCGACACCAAGCGCCTTGAATCGCCTCACAAACTTGCTCTCAAAGGCGCGGCGAATGGTTTTTTCATCGGTTACACCGATCACCAGGATATCGGACACAGGTTTACCCTGATATCTTTCATCCACCCATGACTCAGTCAGCTCGGTTGATGCACAGGCATTCAGCATCACCATCGTCAGAATAAACCCTGTCAAATATTTTGAAATATTTTGAAGCATGTATTTCCCCCTCATTGTCTTTTTTGTCATTGGTTGGGCATAACAGAATGTAACGCTTCCGGCAAGGTATTTCCAGGTGAAGCTCCCCGCAGCAAGCTGCGGGGTATCAAAGCGGAATTGCGCCGAAGCCAACCCGCCTTCGCTCTAAAGAGCTTCGGCGCGGTTCGCCACGCCATTCATCCCTGTAGCAA
>JAFDIX010000476.1 GCA_019307805.1 Deltaproteobacteria bacterium
CATTTCCGATGACGGCGTAAAGGATGACACCTTTATCAAGGTTGCCCAAAAGTATGCTGAGGGAGTTTATGCCACCGGGCCCAAAGATGTGTCCAAGAATCCCATGGCGATTGCTGCTACTGAGGCACACAAGAAGGCATACGGCAAAGATCCCGGGGCATTTTTCCTCAACGCCTATGCAGCTACACTGGCTCTTCTCAATGGAATTGAACAGGCCGGTTCAACAGACTACAATGCGGTGGAAAAGGCACTGAGAACCCAATTTGTCGACACACCGCTTGGGAAAATCCGTTTTGACGAGAGAGGAGATGCTGTTGGTGTCGGTTTCTCCATGTATCAGGTACAAAACGGAGTATTTGTTGAGATGAAATAGCATATTGAGCTGGGGTTTTCCAAGTGAAGGTAATGATCAACTGGTTTTTTCAGGGGGCAGGCTGCCAAGCCTGCCCCCTGTTTTTTCAACCCCGCCACCTCTGGAAACAAAATTTAAAACGACGGTTACAATAATTTCAAGGAGCCTCAGTTGTTTGAAGTGGAATATTTCCTTGAACTTTTTCTCGGAGGGCTGACCCGAGGGAGCATCTACGCCCTCATAGCCCTCGGCTACACCATGGTTTATGGCATTATCGAGCTGATAAACTTTGCCCATGGTGAAATTTACATGATTGGCGCCTTCACAGCTCTGATCATTGCCAGCGTCCTTACTATGCTGGGCTGGAATGTGGTTGCAATTCTGGTTATAGCCTCAACTGCAGCGGTAATCTACTCGTCTGCATATGGTTATACCGTTGAGAAACTGGCATATAAACCCCTGCGCCAAGCCCCGCGCCTCTCTGCCCTCATCAGCGCCATCGGCATGTCGTTTTTCCTGCAGAATTATGTACTCCTGGCTCAGACTTCGGACTTTCTGCCGTTTCCGAGCCTGATTCCGGATCTTGAGTTTTGGGAACCCTATGCCCATATCATCAGTACCCAGGAGATTGTCATCATTATCACCACGACAATTGTCATGATTCTGCTGACTTTCCTGATCAAGTTCACCAGGATTGGCAAAGCCATGCGGGCGACCGCCCATGACAGGGATATGGCCATGCTGGTGGGTGTTGATGTGGACCGGGTCATCTCCGTCACCTTTGTGGTTGGCTCTGCAACTGCCGCCCTGGGCGGGGTACTCATTGCCTCCCACATCGGCCAGATAAATTTCTACATCGGCTTTATCGCTGGAATAAAGGCCTTTGTCGCCGCAGTGCTTGGCGGCATCGGCAGCATTCCAGGTGCTGTTCTGGGAAGCCTTGTGCTCGGCTGGACAGAAAGTTTCTTCACCGGTTATGTCTCCAGCGACTATGAGGACGTTTTTGCCTTTGTATTCCTGGTTTGCATCCTCATATTCAGGCCGGCAGGGATTCTCGGGCGCTCCGAATCGGACAAAGTATAGGATGAAGGAATAACTTGTTATTGCTTGATGGTCACTAGAGATCCGGACACGACGATTAGCCAATAACGATTTGTTGGGATTTGAGAATTGATTAGTTTTCAAGAAATAAGAAGATCTTTTCTGGTTTCAGTCTGGTTCATGTTTTTGACCTTTCCCATTATGGTCATCCGGGTCAACACCGTCGAAGGCGAAATTGAGTGGCGCTGGCAAAATTTGCTGATAGTTGGGGTTGGCAGTTTTTTTCTCAGTTTTGTCTGGCGTTACTTCATAAAAAAACAGGAAACCGGCAAAAAAAAGGTTGAGGCGGGTGAGATCGATAAAATAGGCCTCAGTCGAAGGATTTTTGCCCAGCCGAAATTTTACCTGCCGGCACTGATTGCGATTTCAGTGTTCGCGCTGGTGTTTCCCTTCATCTTCTCAATGTATCAGACCAATATCATGATAACCGGCCTCATTTATGTCATGCTCGGTCTGGGACTTAACATCGTTGTTGGACTTGCCGGTCTGCTCGATCTGGGGTATGTGGCCTTTTATGCGGTGGGAGCTTACTCTTATGCGCTCCTGAACCACCATTTCGGCATTGGTTTCTGGGCCGCGCTTCCCATCGGCGCCGGCGTGGGTGTGTTCTTTGGGATACTTCTGGGCTTTCCCGTGCTGCGTTTGCGGGGAGACTATCTGGCTATCGTAACCCTCGGCTTTGGTGAAATCATAAGGCTCATTCTGGAAAACTGGAATGAATTTTCTTTCGGGCCCAGCGGTATCGCAAATATTCCGCGCCCCTCGCTTTTCTCCATTCAACTATCTCTACACAATGCAACCATATATCTCTATTACCTCATGATCCTTCTCGTACTGTTTACCATTTTTGTGGTGAATCGTTTGCAGGACTCCAGAATCGGCAGGGCCTGGATTGCCTTGCGGGAAGATGAGGTTGCCTGTGAAGCCATGGGAGTTGACAGAAGAAAGACGAAGCTGACTGCGTTCGCCCTGGGCGCAACCTGGGCAGGCATGGCAGGTGTCATCTTCGCGGCCAAGACCACCTTTATCAATCCTGCAAGTTTCACCATCTGGGAATCGATTATCATCCTCTGCATTGTGGTGCTGGGTGGAATGGGATCCATCATCGGGGTTATTTTGGGAGCGTTCGTCCTGATCCTGCTGCCGGAATATCTCAGGGCGTTCTCTGAATACCGGATGCTGATTTTCGGGGGCATGCTGGTGCTCATGATGGTCTTTCGTCCCGGCGGGATCGTCAGCGATGTTCGGCGAACATACAAGTTTGCAGGTTTACAAAACAACAAAGAAGAGAATCTGTAGGTAAATGACACCAATACTGGAAGTAAAAGGTCTGAGCATGGACTTTGGCGGTCTGCGGGCGCTGGATCAGCTGGATCTGGATGTAAAGGAAGGGGAAATCGTCGCCCTTATCGGTCCCAATGGTGCGGGAAAAACCACCTTTTTCAACTGCATAACCGGAATTCATCCCCCCACTGAGGGTGACATGCTGATTGCGCCCCCTGGGAAAAAAAAGCAGGAACGTGTAAACGGTCTGAAACCCAATCACTTGACCGAACGGGGCCTGGCCCGGACATTTCAGAATATCCGCTTGTTTCCCAATATGACGGTTCTGGAAAATGTTATGATCGGCCGCCACTGCCGCATGTCTTCAGGAATCCTGGGTGCCATTTTCCGGGGCCGAGGCACGGTCAGAGAAGAAAATGAAGTGGTGCGGGAGAGCTACGTCATCCTCGAAAAGATAGGCCTTGCCGGCTTCGTCAATGAGTTTGCCATGAATCTTCCTTACGGGGCCCAGCGGCGTCTTGAAATCGCAAGGGCCATGGCGACTGAGCCGTTTTTGCTCCTTCTTGATGAACCGGCCGCTGGCATGAACCCCCAGGAAACGAAGGAACTTGACGACCTGATCATATGGATCCGTGACCATGAGAAGATTTCCATCCTGCTGATCGAACACGACATGAAGCTGGTCATGAGCCTGTCTGATCGTATCTTTGTGGTGGATTACGGCAAGAAGATCGCCCAGGGCACACCCGAAGAAATAAAAAATAATCCCGCTGTTATAAAGGCGTACCTCGGGGAAGAAATTGATGCTTGAGCTCAAGAACCTACAAACTTTCTACGGTAACATTCAGGC
>JAFDIX010000062.1 GCA_019307805.1 Deltaproteobacteria bacterium
AAAGCTATGATGGGAGAGGAGCGTTCCGGCGAGGCTGTAGGTATCCATATCCCAAAGTCGAATCAACCGGTCCCAGCCTCCGGTGGCCAGGGTTTTGCCATCCGGGCTGAAGGCAAGGGTTCGGACATGTTTGTCATGACCGTGTAATGTGACAAGCTCTTTTCCGGAGACCGCATCCCACACTTTGACAGTGGAGTCATAACTTGCCGTAGCGATGCGGGAGCCATCCGGACTGAATCGCACAGCACTCACTTCCCCTGCGTGTCCCTCTAATACACCCGCTTCATGAAGCGATGGTAATTCCCAGATCTTAACGAGATGATCCCATCCTGCTGTAGCAATAAACCTTCCATCAGGGCTATAATCCAGATCAACGACATAATCGTCGTGCGCCTTCACCCACGAAATTTGTTTCCCAGTGCGTGTCTCCCAAAGTCGAAGGGTATTGTCTCGGCTTGCAGAGGCAATAAAGTCCCCGTTGGGACTGAATTTGACACTCCGGACAGAGTCCCGATGCCCCTTTAGCGTGCGAATTTCGCTGTAGGTGGCCGTGTCCCATAATTTTATCAGATTGTCATCCCCGCAGGAGACCATCATTTTTCCGTCCGGGCTGAAATCCACACCACGAACGGGGGCGGTATGACCCGGCAGCGTCTTGAAGTCTTCACGGGCTGCTACATGCCAGATTTTCAGTACACCATCGGCACTTCCTGAAACGAGGGTTTGGCCTTGGGGCTGAAAAGAGACTGCCTTTACCTCCCGCTTGTGACCTTTGAGGGTGGCCAGTTCCTGAAGGGTATCCAGTTCCCAGAGTTTGATGCTGCGATCTCTGCTGGCGACTGCAAGCAATTCACCGTCCGGACTAAAGGCAACACCAAAAACGGCCAATCTGTGTTTACCCAGGGATGCCAGCTCTTTTCGGATATTGAAATCCCACAGTTTGGCGCTGCCATCTCGAACACCGGCTGCAAGTAGTCCGCCTTCAGGGCTGAAGGTTACGCACATGACCGGCTGGCCATAGGTGTCAAGAACGGCAGGCGGTTCATTGTTTTTTATGCTCCAAAGCCTGAGAGAATTGTCTTTGCTGCCTGAGGCAATAAGTGAACCATCGGGACTGAAGTCTACGCTATTCACATCACTCACATGGCCGCGGTAAGTTTGAATCATTTCCCCGGATTCAAGATTCCAGAGTCTGATTGTATGATCCCGGCTTCCGCTGACCATGCGCATCGAATCAGGACTGAAAGCAATCGAAGTCACAGGTCCGTCATGGCCTTTCAATACTCGAATGGGCTGCCAGGTTTTCAGATCCCACACCCTGATCGTCTTGTCCATGCCGGCTGATGCCAGGAGGCGTCCGTTCGGACTAAAGACCGCTGTGAGTACCGGGCCCGCATGTCCTTTAAGGGATCTCAACAAGCGGCATTCGGGCATTTTCCAGATTCGTACCAACCCGTCATGTCCCCCGGAAACGAACATGGTACCGTCCACGCTAAAACCGATACCCCCTGAAAAGTCGGCTTGAGATACTGTCCTGGTGAGAATCGCGGGTGGTGAAAGGGAAGAGAGCAGGTCTACCTCGATGGGATTCTCCTCCGCCAGCAGGCGGTACCGGATGGCATGGGCGCCGTATAGAGTCGCTACGCCATACTCTCTGGCGGCCATGGCCCCTCTGGTCTGTTGGATCATAGTGTTTGCCAACTGGTTGGATCGCTTTTTTGCGTTTTCTCGTGCCTGGAGATGCCCGTTATACCAGATAAGGGCGATGAAGAAGAGCAGGCACATGGCTGCAACTGCCATCTGCAGACGACGCCAAAACCTGCGTTTGCTGTCCCGCTGTTTGTGCTCGTCGTAATCGACATCAAGCATTCCTGCACGAATTTTGAGTTTGGCATTGCGTTTGCCATCACCCTGAGGGCGAACGTCCGCAGCTATCGGCTCTTCCCTCTTTTCAGTGATTTCTCTATCAGAACGGACACGATAGCGGATCGCTTCAGGAAAACATTCCAACAGACCACTGCCCGGACTATCCGAGGCGTTGGGTTCACCATCTACAATCAAACACAATACCCGGTCCGCCCGATCCTGAGACTTATATTTCACGATTTCCTGATTCACCCATTGTGACACCGCCGACTTCGGAGAACAAATGGCTATGAGATATCGTGATTGTTCCAGCGCCTCATCAATTTTGCTGCCGAGGGATGAAGAACCCGGCAATTCATCGCGGTCACGAAACACAGGAAATAGGCGGGCAGGGATAGGTCCGTTTCTGGAAGGTCGTCCCACAAGACGCTTTGGCACCCGGTATGTCTCGATGGCTTTGTGCAGCCAGTCACCCCATTGGCTGTCCTGGTGGCTGTAGGAGATAAAGGCCCAGTATTTATAATCATCATCTGAAGCCAAATGGTTGACGCTCCTTCATTGTCTACCTGCATCCTGACGGGAGAAAGGGCACTGGAATGTCATTACCGAAGCACTCCCACTGAACAGAGTCCCCATTCACTGAGGGGGTGAATATCAATGATTTATCCTTTAACGGAGGGAAAGAGAGCAAGACGGTGATCGTTCCCCCGGGCCCCAACCGCACCGATTTCACCGAACGGTAAGAAATCTTCTCTAAACCCAACTCTTGGGGTTTGCTTGGCCATTCATGCTTTGGCCTCCAATACTTCTCTGCAGCCACTGTGCACGCAGATCCAAAGGAGAATGCTTCATGCACTTTTGCTCGAAGGCGATAGGGGCTGGTCTGAAAGTCGTCGTAAAGCCATGCTATACCCACTGCACCGATCAATAGCGCGGCTCCGCCGTATACCCGATAGCTCTTGGGACCCACAATCAATGGAACCAAAGCGCTCGCCGCCATAATGACGAAACCAAAAAAACGACCGTCCGGGGACATCACCAAAAGACCCAGGAGAAAACCCATTCCGGAAAAGACAAAGGCAAGGCGTGATAATGATTGTCGCCATTTTTCGCCTGCAGGGGGAATTTTTCCTGAGGCTGCTTTGTTTGTGGATGATTCACGTACCCATTTGCGTCCCCCTCGAATGCCCACAAGTATACCCAGGGCACAACCCAGAACAGCCCCCAAAATTGCAAAAAGGACCGGTCGATTGTACAGCATATTTCCCAGGGCCGAACCAAAGAGTGCCAAAAAACCGCCCAAAATAATGCTGTAAAAACCGGCAGTGCCAATCGCAATGTTGAGGAATTTCCACCTTTTTTTGGAATTATGTTTTTTCGACATATTCCCTCCTGGCCGGATCCAAAGATAGGTGCCGCGTGGCAATTTCATTGAATGGTACTGGGGTGGAAAACCCGTGATTGCACTGTTCGCTACTCCAGATAGGAACCAAATGCCTCCTTGAAAACGGTGGATGGAACGGCAAAGCCCACACCTGCAATGGGAACGCCTCGCCTCATAAGGTATTTCTTGCTAATGACGCCAATGACCTTTCCTTCTTTGTCCATCAAAGGCCCTCCACTGTTCCCGGGGTTGATAGGCGCCGAAAACTGCAGGACCTGCTGCTCCGTACCTGTAATGCTTCTGATTCCAGTGAAGACCCCGTCAGTGACTGTTGCATTGAGACCTGCAGAAGCCCCGATGGCAAAAACACGTTCACCCGGAATCAGGGTTCCCGGGCTGCGAAGTGACAGGAAGGGGGTGTTCCCCACGTTGAGTAGCAGAAGCAGTGCAAGGTCCTCTTCCTCCATCATAGAGATGACCGTAATAGGAAATTCCCTTTTGTCATTGAGGACGGCGACATAACTCCAACCCTTATCGACAACGTGGCTTGCGGTTGCGGCGTAACCGTTGGAGTTGATAAAAAAACCCGTGCCGATAGTATTGACCCCTTTTATCGTAAAGGTACACCGGGTTCCATGTTCTATGGGGCTTCTCACGACCGGCAGGGGAGCAGGCAGTGCCCTCCCTTCTACTGGGGCGGGTTCTTCTACCTCTCTTTCTTCAACCGTCTGGTTTTTCCGATCCTCGGGCAGACGATCGGAGAAGTGCACTACACCCTTCTCATCCACCCACCTGTAGATCTTTCCGCCAAAGGCAAAAGTGGAAAGAGCCGTGACCAAAACCGTAACACAGAGAATAGCCGTTAATTTTCTTATCATTTCATGCCGCCGGCATTACTGTTTTTTATTCCTCAAGCCTTGCAACCGGATTGCAGGGATTTCCTGTTTGACTCGGCCAATTTTTCCAGGAAACGTCGCCACCATACCTTTCTTTGTGATGGGGTCGCTTTCCTTGTTTTTACCGTTGTCTTTTCCATTTTGTCGGATGCTCCGATTTAAATTTTTTTTTAATATATCAATAAACAGTTGCCTTTTAAAGGAATAATGCTAATTTAGACATAAGCAAGAGGGAAATGGCGGCGGGGATTATTAATATGTACCCATAGGGAATAGCCATTTCGGGAGTCACGCGATCAGCAAACACCCCTAATAACAGCAGCTTAGGCTGAATGCCGAACGCTGACAGCAGAACGCTCCGAAGGGATATTTTGACCGGAATTCAGATCTTTGCCATAAGGAAAACACATCGTATTGACTGTGAGGGGAGGAAACGCTATGAGCACGGAGAGTCCATTAAAGGATAAGGTGGTTCTGGTGGTTGATGATGAGCCAGACGTCCTCGAGACCGTAGAAGAGGAACTGGATGGCTGTGTTGTACACACAGCACAGGATTATGACACCGGCCTGCAGTACCTTCTGAGTTACACCTATGATATTGTGGTCCTGGATATCATGGGGGTGAACGGCTTCGAACTGCTCAAGAATGCCGTCTCCAGAGGTTTTCCTACGGTCATGCTGACTGCCCATGCCGTCACGCCGGAGGCACTGAAAAAATCCATAAAGCTGGGTGCCCTCTCTTTCCTTCCCAAAGAGGAGATGACTCAACTCAGGGGCTTCCTGGAGGATGTGGTACTTGGCGGAGGTAAATCCCTTTGGCTGAAACTTTTTGATCGGCTTGGGAATCACTTCAACAAACGTTTTGGTCCTGATTGGAAGGAAAAGGACAAATTCTTCCAGGAGTTCGAGGAATCTCTCAGAAAAAGTGAAGAAAGCGGAGACGTCTAAATCTTTTCGTTTTCTTCGTTACCGTTGTCCTCAGAGGCCTTTTTCCCCTGGGGCTTGTATTCAACCCCGATCGGGGTGCCATCCATTTTTCGGATAACCGGCTGGGGATGGGACTTTTCGTGATCCTCCAGATTCTTATCCCATTTGGCCTTGATAGCCTTATCAAGCCCTGCCCATCCAAGCCTTCCCCGGCATTTGGGAAACTTAGAGCAGCTTAGCCAAGGGCCCCGGGCTCCTCGCCTTATATATAGAGACTCTCCACATTTAGGGCACTCAAGATCCGTGAGCAGCGGTGGTGTCTTTGGCTGGCTCACATAACCCTTTTTGTCAAGGTTCACAATGCCCTCGCATTCAGGGTAATCTACGCAACTCAGAAACAGCCCGAATCGCCCTTTCCGAAGCAGCATGGGTTTACCGCATTTGAGACATGCCACATCGGTCTGCTCCGGCGAGACAGGGTTGCCTTCCCGGTCAATAGGCGCGGCGTATTTGCATTTAGGGTATGCGGCACAACTCAGAAATCGACCGTTTTTCCCGAATCGATAGACGGTACCGCTTCCGCATTGGGGACAGGTATAAGAGGCCGCTTCGGTCTCGGCCTTTGCGTGGTTCATGTCCTGGTATGCGGTATCGAGAGCCTTTTTGAAGGGGCTATAGAATTTTCGAAGCATCTCAGTCCAGTCCGCGCTTTTTTCTTCGATATTATCAAGCTGGCGCTCCATTTCCCGAGTATAGCTTACCTCCAGGATCTCAGGGAAAGCCTCAATAAGTTTGTCGGAAACAACCTTGCCCAGGTCTGTGGCATAGAATTTTTTTTGGATTTTTTCAGCGTATTTTCGAGTCTGAATGACCTGTATTATCTGGGCGTAGGTGCTCGGGCGGCCGATGCCTTCGGCTTCGAGTTTTTTGATCAGCGAAGCCTCGGTATATCTGGGTGGTGGGGAGGTGAAGTTCTGGGTCGGATCGATATGAAGAGCCGAGAGGGATTCTTTTTCAGACAGAGACGGTAATACCGCCTCTTCGGAATTTCTTGGTATTCCCGTGACGCGATATTGGCCGTCAAACACGAGGATTCGGCCTGCGGCCCTGAAAAGGAGCTCTTTCCCTTCATTCGTCCCCAAGATCAGTATGGTTGTGTTGTCCCACTGGGCTTCGGTCATCTGGCATGCCACGAATCGCTCCCATATTATCCTATAGAGCCTGAATTGCTGTTCATTGAGTGATGACCGGACACGATTCGGGGTGAGTGTAACATCCGTGGGGCGAATCGCCTCATGAGCCTCCTGGGCCGCTTTATTGGAAGAGGCGTAGATTTGCGGGTTGGGTGGAAGGTACTGGGGACCAAATTCCGCACCTATTAATTCCCTCGCCATTTTGATCGCGTCTGCGGCAAGATGCGTAGAATCGGTCCTCATATAGGTTATCAGTCCCACGGATCCTATACCGTCGACCGTTACACCCTCATAGAGGGTCTGAGCCGTCCGCATGGTGGTTTGAGCGGTGAAACCCAACTGGTTTGCCGCCGTTTGCTGAAGGGTACTTGTGATGAAAGGCGCGAAAGGCCGCGTTTTTGTTCGTTTTGTCTTAATGGAGTTGACGTGCCATGAGGGACCGGCAGACATATGCCCGAGCAAGCGGACAACCTTACGGGCCGGACCTTTTGCTCCGACATTTTCGGTATCGATTCGTTCCTCGAGTTGAAAGCCCGCTAATTCCGCTACTTCAAGGGCCCTTTGGGAATCTTTAATCTTGATCTTCCTGCCATCCAGCTCTATCAGCTCAGCCGAAAGGCTCTCATGCTCCGTGAGCCATTCATTTTTTTCATGCATCGTTCGACCGCTGGAACGCCTGCCTTTTTGTTTTTCAGGGATATCCTTAAGCCAACTGTGCCACTTTCCTGCCAGATCTTCTGCATCAATTATATTTTTAGTGAAATATCCTGTCAGTCTCCAATACTCTTCCGGTTTAAAATCCTCTATCTCACGTTCCCGTTCCACCAGCAAGCGGACGGCTACCGACTGCACTCGTCCGGCACTCAATCCACCCGCGACTTTTTTCCACAATAGGGGTGAGACCTGGTATCCAACGATCCGGTCGAGTATCCTGCGTGCCTGCTGTGCATTCACCTTGTTCATATCAATCCGGTGGGGATGAAGGAACGCCTTCTCGATTTCACTTTTGGTAATGGCGTTGAAAACGACCCTTTTGCTTTTTTCAGGTTCGATACCGAGAGCTTCGGCCAGATGCCAGGCGATAGCTTCACCTTCACGGTCAAGGTCCGTCGCAAGCCATATACCCTTGGCGTTTTTTGCGGCGGTTTTCAGGTTCTTGACTGTGGTTCCTTTCCCTTTAATCACCTGGTAGGTAGGTTTGAAATCATTGTCCAGGTCAACCCCCGGAACAGGATCCTTGACGCCTTTGGGATTTTTGCTCGGAAGGTCTCTTACATGTCCGACCGAGGCCATGACAACAAAATCCGAACCAAGATACCTGTTTATGGTCCTGGCCTTGGCGGGTGATTCAACGATCACGAGCTGCTTGTTTTTTGTATCGGATCCTTTTGTCGACGGTTTTTTCCTGGTTGTTGCGTTTTTTTTTGCCATATCAAGTATAGTAACCCAGCCTTTATGAGATTCAGTGGTATGCGTTTATCTATCAACGTACAAACATTTTTCCCGGCAGCTGTCTGATCATACCCTTGAGTTCCATCTTCGTGAGCACACTGGAAACCTGCGCCGGGTCCAGCTTCCCAAGCCTGGCGATGTGGTCGATCTGTAACGGGTAATCACTGATGAGGTCATATATCCGTTTTTCGAGTTCCTCTGTAGGTCCGGGTGGTTCGTCCTTGAACCGGTCCTTTTTGGGGACATGGGGGTAATTCAGACCCAGCTGGTCCATGATATCATCGGCGTTTTCAACCAGGGCCGCTCCCTGCTTTATGAGGAAATGGCAGCCAGTGCTTTTGAACGAATTGATGCTCCCGGGAACCGCAAAAACATCCCGGCCCTGATTAAGGGCGGATGATGCGGTGATGAGGGAACCGCTCTTTTTAGTGGCTTCGACTACCAAAACACCTCTGGCCATACCGCTGATGATGCGATTACGAATTGGAAAATTTTTTGGTTCCGGCGGCGTGCCAGGAGGAAATTCGGATACAATCGCTCCTTTTTGGGCAATTCTTTCAAACAGCTTTTTGTTGGAAGCAGGATAGATGATATCTATCCCCGTTCCCATGACTGCCACCGTAAAGCCCAATCCTTCGAGGCACCCCCAATGGGCGGCAGCGTCGATTCCTCTTGCCATACCGCTGACTACCCCGGCACCCCGCCTGGCTAAACCCTGGGCAAGTTCCCGGGCCGCCTTTGACCCGTATGGGGTAGGGTTCCTGGATCCGACAACACCGACCATAGTGAGACCGGACGGAATATCCTGCCCCTTCACATACAACAGGAAAGGTGGATCATGAATTTCTGTCAAAAGGGCTGGGTAGGCAGGATCCCCGTAAGGGATGGGCCGGGCTCCGTTTTTTATAACTATTTCAAGTACTTTTTCGGGATCCGACTCCCATTCCTGATTCGCAATCTTCCCGGCAACCCCTTTTCGTACCCCTTCAACGGAAATCAGTTCGGAGCGTTTTGCATCAAAGATGCCTTTAGGGGTTCCGAATCTTTCCAGGAGTTTCTTGCCGGCGATATTGCCCAGACCAGGAATCAAATGGAGGGCAACCCACCAACAACGGCTGTCGGACCAAGTACTTCCCATGGACCTCTTGCAATTCCGATCAAAGATGGCGGAGATATAAAACAGAGGGGATGAGAATAGTCAAGCTTTTTCTTTGCAGAATATGGAGGTGTGGCAGATTACTCCAGGTGACAGCGTTTCAGCCTTTGGATGATTCTCGGGATTTTATCCCAATAAAGGGTTTTAATATAATAGCCTAATTTTATGTCCCCTTTGGATCGAACAACGAGGGCAATGGAGGTATCGGGCCTGGATTCCACAATCACGAGGAGACCCACAGGGATATCCGGGAGTATGATCGTGGGGCGGGTTTCCGATGTGTATCGGCGCGAAACATCCGGATCCGGCAGGATGTGGGTTTTTACAATTTCGAAAAGATGTCCCCGCTGAATTCCCTGGTTGAAGCCCTTGTCAATATAGACGACAGAATCTGAACCGAGCACGCCGGTTTCTTCTTTGGCCGCTACGATATTTCCCAGGATGTCTTTATCCAGATGAATGGGCTTGACACAGGAAGATACCGGTGCAGAGGGGATGAGCAGGTAGCCGACGTTAATGGATCGGTAGCTGCGGGTAATTCTGGCCCGGTAGATCTGTGGCTTTTGGTAGAGTTGATCATGCTTCCTGCCAAACCCGACGAACTTTTCCACCACCAGCCGTCCTTGAAAACGAACGACATACCCCAGATCCGCGGGTCTATTCAGAGTCTCTGCACTAAATTCGGGCCATTTATCGATCAAGGGATGCGTGACCTTTTCGGGTTCCCTGATAATGGTAAATTCGTCTCCTACCTCTACCTTTACCCCATCCACAAATTGCAGGTATACGATATCGTCTTTGTATTGCAGTTTTTTACCATTCTCAGAGGACAGGATGGTCCCCCACGACCCGATCTCTCCCATGGCAAGATACCCAAGGGCGTCGGTATTGGTACGAACGGAGATGTCTATGCCCTCTGGGAGGGGCTTTTCCACTACAACGGGTTCCGGCTTTGGAGAGTCTTTTTTTGCCGGCTCCTTTTCGAAAAGTGTAATGAGATCACCAGGATGGAGTAGATGTGGATTGGTGACAAAAGAATTCATCTCCCAGAGTCTGGGCCACAGGTTGGAATCTCCATAATACTTTTCGCAGATGCTCCAGAGGGTGTCACCCTTTATGACCCTATGGGTCGATGGCTGGGCAAAACTCATCGATGCCGACAGGATGAC
>JAFDIX010000477.1 GCA_019307805.1 Deltaproteobacteria bacterium
TACATAAACGCAAAATACATACAATGGTGGATAATTTTGAGAGGCGGGTCTGGGTAGCTAATTCCTTTTGAGTCTGATGACCTGTCCTGCCTGAAATTTGATGTCGCTAAGGGGAGTTGCGGCAGAGTGCTTCTCCATGATCTGGTCGATACGAACCTCTCCGACCTTGGGTCCCAGGAGAAAGATGTGGGTTCCGCCGGCAGCACGAATGGGCTTCCCCCTCTCAAAGACCTCAAAGACATCTCCAACGATCACGCCCACGTCCTCTCCAGCACTGATCATCACCTTTTCCCCGGCCACGGATAGGATCTTTCCAGCCCAGGGGTGATCGTCCAGTCCTTTTTTGACGGCAGAGGCCTGGCGGTCCAGGATTTTATTGGAGGTTTTGATAAATTTCTCGTGGGCCAGGATCTCCTCGAGGTCTTTATCCTCCTGCAACTCTTTAGGGACTTTCAACTTTTTGCTCTCCAAACTGGTCAAAAACAGGGTGCCGTTTATCGTGTCCGTGGCATTGACCACTATGGAGACCTCAAGTTCTCTTTTTTGCCAGCGAAATGGATAGAAACCCACCTTCCTGTATTCGATCTCTATAGGATTCAAAACGACGGTCACCAGGACATTCATCCCCATGGCCTCCGCCCTTTTTAACAGGTCCGGGTCTGTCACGATGCCATACTTGGGAGATCGAATCTTTGCCCTTGTGGGGGCGAGTTCCTGGATGTCGTGGATCAAGAGGGCTTTATCCTCTCTCAACAGGGCCATGAATTCAGCTCTCATTTCCTCCACCCTGGCCTTGCCCAGATTGGCCTGGTCCAGGAAAGGCGCCACGACAACCCTTTTCCTGAGCTTATCCCCTCCGGCGGACTCCCAGGGAACGACATCTTTGTAAACGGAATGAACCTTTTGGGTGGCGGACTTTACCGTTTTGGAGGCTGAATCGTAGGTTTTGCACCCAGTGCCCAGGACCAGAAAGAGGCCCATTGTGGTGAAAAAAAATATTCTAACAACTTTTTTTATCATAAAAACAAACCCTTGCAGCTTTAGGAATTTGGTTATCCCCCCACCTTTTCCCTCGGGAGCAATGATGGACAAGAGGGGATGACATCAAAATCAATTATTTCGGGTATTTTGACGAGAACGGATGAGGTGTAGCATTTTCGGGCCTAAAAGACAATATCAAAGGCATCAAACTCTCCTTGCCACGCCTCAGGGTTTTCATGGACCTGGGTCACCCTGGCCGAAGAGGGCCCCTGATGGCACCAGGCTATCAGCTTTCGGACCCGGTCTTCGGAGCCCTCTGCAAGAACCTCGACGGTCCCCTCGGGCCGGTTTCTGGCCCAGCCTGTGACACCCAGTGCCACGGCCTGTCTGCGGGTGGAGTCCCTGAACCATACCCCCTGGACCCGGCCTTCAATGATAAGTCTGACTCTGATATCTGCCATAGCCCTATCCCATCTCTCTTGTTGTCATGGTTGGATGTTCATTTTTTTACTTTCAATTTTTGATTTGGCTTAGCTCGTCGCAGGCTACGGTTCATTATTCTACGGTTCTGCGGTTCGCTCTTGACCCAGTATAGACGGCACTATGCCTGAAGTAGTTTTAAAAAGTCCTCCTCCTGGAGGATGGGAATGCCCAGGGCCACGGCCTTTTCGAACTTGGAGCCGGGCGATGCTCCCACCACGAGGTAGTCTATTCGTGCACTCAGGGAAGATGCAAGCCTCCCCCCTATGGATAGGATTTGCTGTTTGGCTGCAGAGCGTGTCATGGACTTCATCGTCCCTGTGATAACGAAGGTTTTTCCCTCCAGGGGGGCGGATGCGGCAGGGGGTGCGGACTCGAAAAAGATGCCCGCAGTCTGCAGCCGTTGGAGGTGATTTCTGTTCGCAGGGTTGTCAAAGTAACTCGAGACACTCTTGGCAATTTCATGACCGATCTCATGGATCTCCAGGAGTTCCGGTTCCTTCGCCTCTTGCAGCCGTTCCAGGGTCCCAAAACAGCCAGCAAGGACCTCGGCAGTGTGTTCACCCACATGCCTGATGCCAAGGGCATAGATCAATTTTGCAAGGGTGCTCCTTTTGCTTGCCTCAATGGCCTGCAACAGATTGCCGGCGGATTTGTCTGCAATTTTTTCCAACTGGAGAAGGTCCGACATTTGGAGGTCGTACAGATCCGCCGCTTCTTTGACCAGCCCCTTCTCGATAAGCTGGGTCATGATCTTGTCTCCAAGACCGTCTATCCCCATGGCTCCTTTGGAAATAAAGTGTTTCATTGATTCCTTGACCCTGCCCGGGCAGGCAGGATTGGGGCATTCCAGTATCTTTTCATTTCCCCGCTTGACCACTGCCTCATTACAGATGGGGCAGTGGGTCGGCATGCGAAATGGTCCCACCTTTCCTTCTCGTTTTGATGTGATGGCCTTTACCACCTCGGGTATGACATCCCCGGCCCGCTGAACAACGACCCAGTCCTGTTCCCGTACATCCTTTTTGTCAATTTCATCCTGATTATGAAGGGTTGCACGCCTTACGGTCACACCACCCACCACCACGGGTTCAAGGTGGGCGACCGGGGTCAGAGCGCCGGTGCGCCCCACCTGGACTTCTATTTTCTTAATCCTGGTCGTCTCCTGGGTGGGCTTGAATTTGAAGGCAAGCGCCCACCGTGGGCTCCTTGATTTCGCTCCCAATCGGGCCTGAAGCTCCAGGCGGTTCACCTTAATGACCGCACCATCGATCTCAAAGGGAAACTGGTGCCTTGTCTCTTCCAGAAGACGGCAATAGTCCACCACCTCCCCTATGGCGGCGCACACTCTGATATGGGGCCGGTTGACACGAAGCCCCCATTCCTGGAGGCAGATCATAAGCTTATGGTGGGTCTCCATTTGGGCGCCCTGCATTTCACCAATACCGTAACAAAAAATATTCAGGGGCCTCCTGGCGGTGATCTTCGGGTCAAGCTGTCTGAGCGAGCCGGCCGCGGCATTTCTGGGATTGGCAAAGGCCGGCAAGCCCTTTTGAAGCCTGTCCTGATTCAACTTCTCAAAGGCCTCGGTTTCCATATAAACCTCACCCCTGACTTCAACAAGGTCGGGGACCGGCTTTCCATCGGGAAATTGTTCAAGGCCCAGGGGGACGGTCATGATGGTCTTGATGTTGGGGGTGATATTTTCACCCAGGAACCCATCCCCCCTGGTGGAGGCCACCGTCAAACGTCCTTTCTCATAGACCAGTTCCACGGCAAGGCCGTCCATCTTGGGCTCGACTGTGTATTCCAGGGGGTCTTCGCTCCCCAGAAAACGTTGGAGCCGGGCATCAAAATCCCGGATCCCGGATTCATCAAAGGCGTTTTCAAGGCTCAACATGGGTTGGCGGTGGGGGACCTGGGTGAAGGCTGCCCGGGGCCCGGCACCCACCCTTTGGCTTGGAGAATCCGGGGTAATCAGATCGGGGTATTCCTTTTCCAGTTTCTGCAGCCTTTGAAACAACCGGTCATAGGCGGCATCGGATATCTCCGGATCATCCAGGGCATAGTAGCGGCGGTTGTGGTATCGAATCTTTTCCCTGAGTTCGTCAAGCTC
>JAFDIX010000478.1 GCA_019307805.1 Deltaproteobacteria bacterium
GGATATCCCTTGAAGGTATCGAGCATTTTTTCATTGCGTCAGATGAGAACGCGGCAGCGTGATTGTTGCGACATTTCAAAAAGGAATGGAAACCAAAGAACAAAAGGTAGGAAATAATGTCAAAGGATAAGATCGGTTCCGTGCTTGTGGCGGGGGGAGGGATTGCCGGCATGCAGGCAGCCCTTGATTTGGCTGATTCCGGCTTTTACGTCCACCTGGTTGAAAGATCACCGGCCATTGGGGGGATCATGTCCCAGTTGGACAAGACCTTCCCCACCAATGATTGTGCCATGTGAATTATCTCTCCTAAACTGGTCGAGGTCGGCCGGCATCTCAATATCGAGTTACTCACCTTGTCAGAGGTCGAAAGCATCTCCGGGGAGGAAGGCAATTTTGAAGTAAATATTTTACAGCACCCTCGCTACGTGGATGTGGATAAATGCATTGCCTGTGGGCAGTGTGCCGAGAAATGTCCCAAAAAGGTCATCAGCGAATACGATGCAGGTATAGGTCAAAGGAAGTCCGTTTATGTGAAATATGCCCAGGCCGTTCCCCTGAAATATGCCATTGATGATAACTGCATCTATCTTCAGAAGGGTAAATGCAGGGCATGCGAAAAGTTTTGCCCCGCAGGTGCGATTAATTTTGAGGACAAGTCCAAAGAATTTTCAAGACAGGTCGGTGCGGTCATTATGGCCCCCGGATGCAGCGTTTTCGATCCTGCCACATACGATACCTTCGGTTACAAAAAGTCCCAAAATATCGTAACGAGCCTGGAATTTGAACGAATACTGGCTGCCACGGGACCTTTCGGAGGCCACCTGGTCAGGCCCTCCGACCATAAGGAGCCCAAGAAAATCGCCTGGATTCAGTGTGTGGGCTCCAGAGACACTCACCCCGGGTCCCAGCCCTATTGTTCCGGTGTTTGCTGCACCTATGCCATCAAAGAGGCCATTGTGGCCAAAGAACACCAGCGGGGAAATCTCGACACAGCCATTTTTTACATCGACATAAGAACCCACGGCAAAGACTTCGAGAGGTATTACAATAGGGCCAAGGATATGGGCGTGCGTTTCTTGAAGTCGAAGATCAGCACGGTAACGCCTGTTGACGATATGTCGAACCTGCTCATCCGTTACACTGACGGGACAGGCAGGCGGATTGAGGAAGTGTTTGACATGGTGGTTCTCTCCGTGGGCTTTGCCATGTCGGAAGAGGCGCTCAACCTGGCCGATAGGTTGGGTATTGAACTTGATCCATATCAACATGCCTTGACAAAGAGCTTTGAACCGGTTCAGACATCAGAGCCCGGTATCTATGTGTGCGGCATTTTCGAGGGCCCCAAGGACATTCCCCAGTCGGTCATTGAATCGAGTGCCGCGGCGGCAGAGGCGGCAACCGCTCTGGCCGAGGTCCGCGGGTCGCTCACAAAGATGAAGGAGGTCCCGGAGGAGCTCGATGTGAGAGGGGACCCCCCGAGGGTGGGCGCATTCATCTGCTGTTGCGGTACCAATATTGCCGGTTTTCTCGATGTTCCGGCCGTTGTGGAATATGCCAAAACCCTGCCCGGCGTGGTGTATACCGAAGAAAATCTCTTCAGTTGCTCCCAGGACACCCAGGAGAAGATAACCCAGGTCATCAAAGAGCAAAAATTAAATCGGGTGGTTGTCGCTGCATGTACCCCGAGAACCCATGAGACACTCTTTCAGGAGACGGTAATCAATGCCGGCATCAATAAGTACCTCTTTGAGATGGCCAATATTCGAAATCAGTGCTCCTGGGTGCACAGCGATGATAAAGAGAAGGCCACGGAAAAGGCCAAAGACCTGGTGCGTATGGCGGTGGCACGCGCCCAACTCATCCAGCCATTGACGCAACCCACCATCCAGGTGGATCGCAATGCGCTTATCATCGGCGGGGGTATCTCCGGAATGACGGCCGCAAAAAACCTCTCAGCTCAGGGATATCACACTTTTCTCGTCGAGAAGGGCGATACCCTGGGAGGCATGGCTCTGAGTATCCATCAAACCTGGCAGGGCGAAGATGTTCAGGAAAAGCTGGCCACACTCATCAGAGATGTGGAAACCGATCCGAACATTGAGATCCTGACCAACACGGAGTTGAAAAAAGCGGATGGATTTGTGGGCAACTTTCAATCCACTGTCGAGACCAATGGAAAGGAAAAGGTTCTCCATCACGGTGTGGCCATCATCGCTACGGGGGCTGATGAATTCAAACCGGACCAGTATCTCTACGGAGAAGATCCCAGGGTTGTGACCGGTCTGGAACTGGATAGAAAATTAATAACGCAAGAGTCCTCGATCGCCGGGATTAACAGTACGGTCTTTATACAGTGTGTCGGCTCACGGAACGAGGAGCGACCCTACTGTTCCAAGGTCTGCTGCACACATTCCGTAAAGAACGCCATCGCGTTGAAGGAGCTCCATCCGGGGATGGAGGTCTTCATTGTGCACAGGGATATCCGAACCTATGGTTTAAGAGAGGGCATCTACCGGGAGGCCCGGGAAAAGGGCGTTGTCTTTATCCGATATGACATGGAAAAGGGGTTGTCCGTGGAAAGGGACCAGGATCGCCTTCGGGTGCGCTTTACCAATGCCTTGTTGGATCGTGAGATGGTGATCTCTCCCGACATGCTGGTCCTGGCCGCTGCGGTTGTACCGCCCCAGGAAAACCCCATTGCCCAGCAATTTAAGGTACCGCTGAATGATGACGGATTCTTTGTGGAAGCCCATGTCAAACTCCGCCCGGTCGAATTCACAACCGCGGGGGTATTTGTGGCCGGTCTGGCTCATGGTCCCAAGCCCATCGAGGAAAGCATTGCCCAGGCCAAGGCAGCCGCATCCAGGGCCTCGGTGGTCCTTTCAAAATCGGAGATCACGGTGGAGGGCGTTGTCTCCCATGTCAACGAGATCCTGTGCCGCGGCTGTGGAAAATGCGTGGAGGCCTGTCCCTACAATGCCATCGACCTCCAGGAAAAGGAAGAGGGCAAGATCCTGGCCCAGGTGCAGGAAGCCCTGTGCAAGGGATGCGGATCATGCGCTGTCACGTGCCCCACCGGTGCTGCGGCCATCCTCCACTATAATGACCAGGAGGTCCTGACCATGGTAGAGGCCGCCCTGGAAATGCAGTAATTCGTTATTGGTTGATTCGTTAATTAGTTGATTTGTTAATTGGTTGATTGGATAAATAGTCAAATGGTCAAATAGGTAAAAAGTAACGGGTAACAAGCAAACCGAGCTCAAAGCTGAAAGCTTAAGGCTGAAAGGAAGGAACGGTAAAAGGATCTTTGTTGCGATGAATATTGACAAACTCGTAAAAAGCCGTCACCCCGGCGAAAGCCGGGGTCCAGGTCACTCATAAGTTTCTGAAAACACTGGATTCCGGCCTTTCCATCCTCCGTAGCAGAGCTACTGCGGAGGACGGGCGCCGGAATGACAAAAAATGATGTTTTTTGACTTTTTACGAAACCATCAATATTAGAGCTCAGTTTTTTTCTTTAAGCCTTGAGCTTTCAGCTTTAGTCTTTTCGCCCTTCAGCCTTCTACCTTTTACCTA
>JAFDIX010000479.1 GCA_019307805.1 Deltaproteobacteria bacterium
GCTGCCAGATTCTCCCAAACGGTTCGCGGAGCTTGCGCCTACCTGGATTCAGACGGAAGGTTGCAGAGATTTTACGTGGAGACCCGGAGTTCACCCGATTTGGTGAATGCCTCTCTTTCCCGGGAAGCTCAGGCTATATGCCGCTCCGGTGTTCTTACACCCGATCATGTGATTCGAACAAAGAATAGGATGGTCTATATTGAGTCTATTCCGGAAAAGGACGAAGACCTTAAAGGGCTTGTGGACCAGGCGGTTGAGACATTTAAAAACGATTATCATCGCTATTTCCATTACCAGGCAGAGGCCAAAGGAATCGAGCGGGAAGTGCTGGATCCCTATCCGAGACTCTGCCTTGTTGCCGGATTGGGACTTGCCGCCCTTGGATTCACCCGAAAGGGTGCGCGCATAGCTGCTGACATTGGGGAGCATACCATCCGGGCCAAAATCCGGTCCTGCTCCCTGGGAGAATATGCTTCCATTTCTGACTCACACGTCTTTGACATGGAATACTGGGGCCTTCAGCAGAAGAAGCTGGGTAGAATTCCCCTTTTTCCGCTTCAGGGACAGGTGGGTGTGGTCACAGGTGGTGGGGGTGCAGTAGGGTTCGGCATAGCGGATCGATTGCTGGCAGCCGGGGCGGCAGTGGTGCTAGCCGATATTGATGAAAAACGTCTGCAAAAGGTCCATTCCATCCTGACAGAGAGATACGGAGAAAGCCGGGTTGAAGCTATTGCCTTTGACGTAACGGATTATGTATCTGTGGAAAAGGCATTTGATGAAATCAGCCTCAGTCTTGGTGGTATAGACCTTGTAGTGCCTAACGCCGGGATCGCCCATGTTGCCAGGATAGAGGACCTGGACCCAAACAGACTCGATCAGGTTGTTGCCGTCAACCTCAAAGGGACTTTTCATGTCATCAAGGCCTCTATCCCCATTTTCAAAAGACAGGGAACAGGGGGGAACATTGTGGCGATCAGTTCAAAAAATGTCTTCGATCCAGGTGCAGCCTTCGGGGCTTACAGCGCATCCAAGGCCGGGGCTCATCAGATCTCAAAAATCGCCGCATTAGAACTCGCCGAAATAGGGGTCCGGGTCAATATGATCAACCCGGATGCCATATTCGGAGATGAAGAGATTTCTTCCAGGCTGTGGGATCTTGTGGGACCGGAAAGAATGAAATCTCGGGGACTCGACCATGAAGGCCTGAGGGAGTATTATCGCCAAAGGAATCTTCTGAAGGTGCCTGTTTTGGCGGAACATGTCGGCAATGCGGTCGTTTTTTTTGCCAGCGATCAAACACCAACTACCGGGGCAACGCTGCCGGTGGACGGAGGGATCTCTTCTGCATTTCCTAGATAAAAAATAGCCTTATTTGTAAAAGTTCACCGGGGCAAAATATTTTGACAGGATTAAAAAACAATCAAGTTAATCCTGTTATCCTGTCTAAGATAGTTGAACTGTTACCCTAAAACAAGGAGGTGCCAAAATGTTAAGCGGTTGTTACACGGCTTTGGTGACGCCCTTCAAGGACCATGAGATAGATTTGGAGGGGCTGAAAAGACTGGTGGAATTTCAGATTGCAGGTGGTGTGAATGGGATACTCGCCGTTGGTACGACAGGAGAGAGCCCAACATTGACCTGGGAAGAGCACAATAAGATAATCCGGACAGTGGTGGAAGAGTGCAGGGGGAAGTGCCAGTCCATTGCAGGGACCGGGAGTAACAATACCCGGGAAACCATGGAAAGTACAGAGCGCGCAGTGCATTTAGGGGCTGATGCAGCCCTGCTGGTAGAGCCCTATTACAATGGGCCCAGTTCCCTCGAAATCCGAAGGGAATATGTTGCCCCTGTTGCAGAAAAGTTTCCAAAGATTCAAATCATCCCGTATGTGATTCCGGGGCGTACCGGCACACAGCTTCTTCCAGAGGATCTTGCCTTGCTCCATAAGCAATTTGCCAATATGAGCACGGTCAAGGAGGCCACCGGAGACATAGAAAACATGAAGCGCACCCGTGAGTGCTGCGGGGATGACTTTACAATTCTCTCAGGCGATGATGACAAGACCCTCACCATGATGACCGATCCGGTTATCAAGGCAGGCGGGGTGATCTCGGTTGCCTCCAATATAGCTCCCAGGGGGGTTAAGGATATGACCACACTCCTAAACGAAGGGAGGCTGGCCGAGGCGGAAAAGAAGATGGTCGCTTTGAAGCCCTTTTTTGAGATTGTGACCGTAAAGACCCAGGAGGAGACCCCCTACGGTGTTGTGACATGCCGTGCGAGAAATCCTGTGGGCACAAAGACCCTGATGGCTATCCTTGGCATGTCTGTCGGGCCATGTCGCCAGCCGCTTGGCAAAATGACTAAGAACGGGATTGATGTCGTGTTAAAGGCAGGCCGCACCGTGTGGAAAAATAACCCGGAGATCCTCAAACCGATCGCCGATTTTTTTGGCGTGGATATTGAAGCCAGACTCTATGATGAGTCAATCCTGGCAGGGTTGACATATGGCGAATACTGAGCGACCCTCACCTGCCCCTCCAGCCGCCGTCGACTGTTATAATACAGCCATGCATGTATTCGGATGCCCTAGATGCTAAAAAGACCACCGGCCCTTTAAAGTCTTCCGGTTCCCCCCAGCGTCCTGCCGGAACTCGGGCCAGGATCTGTTCGCTGCGGATCGGGTCACTGCGCAGCGCTTCGGTGTTATCGGTGCTGATGTAGCCCGGGGCGATGGCATTGACGTTGACGCCTTTGCCGGCCCATTCGTTGGCCAGGGCCATGGTAAGCTGGCCTAAACCACCCTTGCTGGCCGCATAGCCAGGCACGGTGATCCCGCCCTGAAAGGTCAATAGAGAGGCGGTAAAAATTATCTTGCCTGAGCCGCGCTGAATCATCTCCTTGCCGAATTCACGGCTTAAGATAAATTGTGCGTTGAGGTTAATTTCCATAACCCTGTCCCAATATTCATCGGGGTGTTCGGCTGCAGGCTTGCGCAAGATAATTCCAGCATTATTGACCAGAATATCTATCACGGCATAATCTTTTTTGACTTGCTCGATAAAGGCATACAGGGCGTTGCGGTCAGAAAAATCGCAGGTATAACCTTTGAACTTCCGACCTGCGCCTTTAACTTCTTTTTCGACCTCGCTCCCTCTGGCCTCCAGGCTGGCGCTTACCCCGATGATATCAGCCCCCGCCTCGGCCAGCGCCAGTGACATGGCCTTACCAATGCCGCGTCTGCAACCGGTGACCAGGGCCATCTTGCCATCGAGTCTGAATGAATTCAGAATTGACATGATCGTTCCTTTCTTTAAAATTCAGCGCCTTTGTTCACGATGAGATTTCGGAACACTGGATCAAAACCTTCATTGCATCCGGATTTGTCGCAAAGGATGGGAAGACCTGCGGAAGGCGATCAATCGGTTCGACGGCAGTGATGAGTTTATCCAGGGGGATTTTCCCCGAGTCGGCCAGGGAAATGGCATCCTCGTAATCCCGCCCTTCATAGACCCGGACTCCGCAGAGTTTCAATTCACGCCAGAAAAAGCGAAATAGATCCACTGGCATAGGCT
>JAFDIX010000480.1 GCA_019307805.1 Deltaproteobacteria bacterium
GATGAAAATGACGTCCAATCCGGCCATGTCCTCGATATCACTGGTGCCCATGATCCGTGGACGGTGCAGGGAATTGGCCTTCAGGTCATCAATCCAGGTAGCCGCACGGTTAGGGAAGTTCTCTTTGGGCCGGCCGTAGAAAACAATCTCCTTGCCCAGGCCATGGTCCACCAGCGTGAGGACCACATCCCGGGATACATTCCCGAACCCCCACACGCCTACCTTGTCTCTTTCCTTGATCCCTTCTATGAATCGGCACGCTTGAGGCGCTTCTTCGTTCATGTCTTGTCCCATTTTCCGGTTTATGCCACAGACCTGAACAGATCCTTTCCCTTTCCACACGCAGGGCACTTCTCAGGAGGTTCTCCTTCAACCGTATATCCACATAAGGAGCAGATGTGAAGGTCCTTGAGTTCAAGATCTTCTCCTCCCTTAACAGCCGCGAGGGCCCTTTCATAAAATTTGCCGTGGACCTTCTCAGCCTCGTTGGCCCAAAAGAAACTGTTCAGGGCGTCATTGTTAGCATCCCTTCTGGCCTGGTCGATAAACATGGGATACATCCCGGTGGACTCATCCTTCTCACCCTGCCATGCTTCTTCTACATTCTCCACCGTAGATTGGATGCCTCCCATGGCCGTCAGGTGGTTGAGGGCATGGATTGTTTCTGATTCCGCCACGACACGGAAAAGCTTGGCAATATTGGGAAAGCCATCCTCTTCAGCCTTTTTCGCAAAGGCCAGATACCGGCGATTGGCCTGGGATTCCCCGGCAAAAGCCTCCTTCAAATTCTTTGTCGATTGATCCGCCATAGGTTCCCTCCTCGTTACATAGAATCCATTCAGAAATAAAAGATTTCTGAAATGAGCGGTCAGCCTTCAGCCTTTAGCATTCAGCCTGCCTATGCCTGCTGTAGTAACAGAGTGATGGTGAAAAGTCAACGCAGCCAGGATGCCCTAAAACGCTGAAGAACGGCGTCACAACACCATTGACGATTTATCCGGTTTACATTAGGCTTATGCACAGTCAAGGAATTGAGAAGTTTAAATGGAGCGGTCAATCTCAAGCAATCAGCCTTCTCCATTTTTTTATCCGCCATCGCAGAATACCACCCAATTACCTGAAAATTGTATGTCGGGTTTATCCACGGGTGAATGGGCAAATGTCTTTTGCTACATCGCGATGTCGCACCAAAGCCGAGGCGGATAACCGCGTCATAGCCGAAGGCGAAGACGGGTAACTTGAAGAGAATAAGGTTTTGGTCGCGGTGCTCCATAATGGAATTCAAACTGCCGGAAAAATTTTTTCAGATCCAGAAGGTCATGCTGCGGGTATGCTACGCCCTGGCACCCCTCATCGTGCTATCGGTCTATATTTTTGGCTGGCGCTCCCTCGCACTTATTATAGTGGTCTTTGTTTTCGGCATTGCCACTGAGGCTGTTTTCAATTCTCCCCAGGGCAAACCCGTAACCTCTGCCGTCTTTGTCACTTGTCTGATATTCTCCCTCTCCCTGCCCCCCACATTACCCTTTTGGATGGCCATTATCGGAATAATCGTCGGGGTAGCCATCGGCAAGATGGTCTTTGGCGGCTTCGGGCAAAATGTCTTCAATCCTGCCATGGTAGGCAGGTGCTTCATTTACATCACGTTCCCCATACACATGACAAACACCTGGATTGAGCCCATGTGGGGAGGTGCCGCAGGATTTGGTCACTGGATCAACCCTGTGGCGGATGCCCTTACCAGCGCCACCCCCCTGGTGGGGCTTCGTGAAGGGATTTCCCTGCCCCTGCAGGAGCTATTTTTTGGTCGGATCCCGGGCTCCATGGGGGAGACCTCTGCCTTTCTTATCATTCTGGGCGGTCTATATATCCTGTACAGGAAAGCCGCCCCCTGGAGGCTGGCCCTATCATGTTTTCTGGGAGGCCTCGTGCTGAGCGGGATCCTGCACGGCGTGGGTATCCGCGCTGTTGCGTCTCCTGTCCCCGCCATTCTTTCAGGATCTTTTCTCTTTGGTGTCATGTTTGTGGTGACAGAGCCCATTTCCGGGGCAAAAACCAAAGGGGGGCAGTGGATATACGGTTTTATGATCGGTGGACTGACCATCATTCTCAGGGGTTTTTCCAACTTCTCAGCAGGTATCATGTTTTCTGTGCTCATCATGAACGCCTTTGTACCGATTCTGGATCAAACAATGCGTCATTTTCAGGAACGCAAAAAGGTGGCACAGTGAAAAAACGACTCTTTTCCATCATGTATATGTTTCTGATCACTCTCCTGTTTACCTCCATGGTGAGCGCGGTCAAGATATTCAATGAGGAGAGGATCGAGAGAAACGAGAAGATCAAACTCCAGCGTATTGTTCTGGAGGTGCTGGGCATGCCCCTTCATAAAGGAGCATCGGATGTGGCGGTGGCGCGTCTCTTCCAGGGTCGGGTGAAGGCAATCAACGTAAATGATAAAATCCTCTATGTGGGGTATGAAGAAGGAGGAAGGAATATCATCGGTTATGCCTTTCCGGTGGGTGGCCCGGGTTTCTGGGGGCCCATCGCAGGCATTGTGGCAGTGGATGAAAAGGCCGCTCGAGTCATTGGCATTGCCTTTACCAAGCATTCGGAGACCCCTGGATTGGGGGGAAGGATGACCGAACCCTGGTTCAGGAACCAGTTTAAAGGGCTCCGCCTGTTCCCTGTGGAGGGGGACAAACGGATCTTTTATTTGAAACCGGAAGGGACCGGCAAGGCTCCTAACGAACTGTCGGCCATTACCGGGGCTACGGGAACGAGCCGGGCCGTTGAGACTTTTTTGAACAATGACCTGGAGCATTTCCTGAAAGAATTCTGGGGGAATTTGAAGAAGGGAAGGGGGAAAAGTGCCCAAACCTCCTAGCCATTCCGACATATTCAAGGCAGGGCTGTGGAAGGATAACCCCGTGCTGAGGCAGGTCCTCGGGATCTGTTCCACCCTGGCCGTCACAAACCTGATGGTGAACACCCTGGTCATGAATGCAGGGCTCATTTTCACACTGGCCATGTCATCATTGACCGTATCCCTCCTCCGAAAATACACGCCCATGCGTATACGCATGATGGTGCAGACCCTGATCATAGCCTCCTACGTGATTATGGTGGATATCGTGATCAAGGGGTATCTCCCCGACATCAGTGAAGCCCTCGGTCCCTATGTGGGATTGATTATTACGAACTGCATCATCATGGGGCGGTGTGAGGCCTTTGCAAGGAACAATCCTCCATGGCCTGCTTTTGTGGACGGGATTGCAGTGGGCATCGGATATGCCCTGGTGCTCATGGCCATCGCCATTGTCCGGGAACCCCTGGGTTTTGGAACCCTTCTCGGGTTCAGAATCATGCCCGGTGGCTTTACCCCCTGGACGGTCATGATCATGGCACCCGGGGCCTTTTTTATGCTGGGTATTTACATCTGGATCATCCGGGCCGTATTTCCGCAAACGGTGGAACTGAAGAAATTAGGGTAATGACTATGGTTCAAGTGGACGCAGGAACGCTTCTTTTCGCGGCAATATTCACAAACAATATCCTCCTGACCAACTT
>JAFDIX010000063.1 GCA_019307805.1 Deltaproteobacteria bacterium
AAGGTCCCCACTCTGAGGGGAAAGAGCGTGGTCCATTTTTTTTATGAACCGAGCACCAGGACGCGAACCTCCTTTGAAATGGCCGCCAAACGACTCAGTGCCGATACGGTCAGTCTGTCTGCCACAACCAGCAGCCTGGTGAAGGGAGAAACCCTCATCGATACCGCCAGAAATCTTCAGGCCATGAATCCGGATCTCATCGTGTTGCGGCACTCTTCAGGCGGGGCGCCCCATCTCCTGGCCCGTGAAGTAAAGGCAGGGGTCATCAATGCAGGGGACGGAATAAATGAGCACCCCACCCAGGCATTACTCGATATGTATACCATAAGAGAGCAAAAAGGGAGGATTCAAGGGCTCAAGGTTGCTATCATAGGGGATATCGCCCATAGTCGGGTGGCAAGGTCCAACATCATTGGATTGACAAAAATGGGCGCTGCAGTCACTGTTTCAGGCCCACCCACCATGATTCCTCCCCAGGTGGAGTCTTTGGGAGTCAGGGTCGTGAATGACCCGGCCGAGGCAGTAAAGGGTAAGGATGTGATCATGATGCTCAGGATACAGCTGGAAAGGCAGAGTGAAGTCCTTTTCCCGAGCCTGAGGGAGTATTCCACCTTTTTCGGACTCAACAGAGATATGATGAAGGGGGCCAAGAAGGATGTTATCGTCATGCATCCCGGGCCCATGAATCGGGGGGTGGAGATAGCCTCTGAGGTGGCCGATGGGCCATTCTCCGTCATATTGGACCAGGTGGCAAACGGTGTAGCTGTACGCATGGCATTACTCTATCTTTTGATCGGAGGCTCAAAGGGTGGCAATATGGATTAAGGGTGGCAGGGTGGTAGATCCCGTAAGGGGCACCACGAAAAAACGGGATATCATTGTGGAACGGGGCCGCATTGCCGAAATGCTACCCCCGAAAAAGCATAAATCCCGGGGGCCCCGACTCAGGGAGATAGATGCCACCGGAAAGGTCGTGATTCCCGGTCTCATCGATATGCATGTACATCTCAGGGAACCGGGGCACGAATACAAAGAGACGATCGCGACGGGTGGCATGGCCGGCGTGAAGGGCGGTTTTACAGGACTTGCCTGTATGCCCAATACCGATCCAGTCAATGATGCCAGTGCAGTCACCCAGTTCATACTGCAGCAGGCCCGCGCGGCGAATCTTTTGAGGATTTATCCTGTAGCTGCCATTTCCCAGGGTCAGAAGGGGAAAAAACTCACGGATTTTGGAGACCTCAAAGAGGCGGGTGCGGTTGGGGTATCGGACGACGGTCTGCCGGTGGTACAGAGTGATCTCATGCGAAGGGCAATGGAATACGCACAGTACCAGGGCCTGGTCGTTATTTCGCACTGTGAAGATCTTCACCTGTCCGCAGGGGGTGTCATGCACGAGGGGGTTGTATCGACCCAGATCGGTCTTCCGGGAATCCCCGCAGCGAGCGAGGAGATCATGGTCTATAGAGACATAGGCCTGGCAAAATTAACCCGTTCCCCTGTGCATATCGCGCATGTCAGCACCGCCGGGTCAGTGAACCTCATAAAGCAGGCCAAAGCAGAAGGGATATCGGTTACGGCGGAGACAGCGCCTCATTATTTTACCCTGGATCACAGCGCTGTCATTGGTTACGACACCAATGCAAAAATGAATCCTCCCTTGAGAACCCCTGAGGATGTGGAGATCATCAAGAGGGGCCTGGCAGATGGAACTATTGATATCATCGCCACGGATCATGCGCCCCACAGCCCCCTGGAAAAGGATGTGGAATTCGATCGGGCTGCCTTCGGTATTACTGGATTGGAAACGGCCCTGCCCCTCTCTCTGGCACTGGTAAGGCAGGGTGTCTTGACCCTCCCCGAAGCCATTCGCAAGCTATCCTATGAACCCGCTGCTCTTCTGGGCATTGAAGGGGGTTATCTCAAGGAGGGAATGGTTGCGGACTTGGCCATCATCGATCCTCATATCGAATATGTCCTGGATGAGAAAGATATCCAGTCCAAGAGTAAAAACACCCCATTCATCGGCAAGACCCTAAAAGGCGGGAACACGCTCACTATGGTGGGAGGCCGTATTGTCTGGAAGCGAAGCCCATAGCATTCTGGTCGTTGATGATGAGCAAAGCATGAGGGAATTCCTTGAAATCCTTCTGAGTAAAGAAGGGTACAAGGTATCCCTGGCTTCCAGCGGCGAAGAGGCATGCAATATCCTCGGAAAAAAGAAATTTGACCTCCTCATCACAGATATCAAGATGAGTGATGTCAATGGTATTGACGTCCTGAAAGAGGCAAAGGCCCTCAGCCCCGAATCCGTTGTGGTCATGATTTCCGCCTTTGCCACTGCAGAGACGGCTGTCGAAGCCATGCGGGAAGGGGCCTACGACTATATTCCGAAGCCCTTTAAGGTACGGGAATTCAAAAAAATCATCGCAGACGCCCTCAAATCCCAGAGGCAAGTCCAGCTGGGGAGAAGTCAGGAACATTTAGGAAAAAGCATTCATTTTGGATTTCTTGTGGGTGAAAGCCCCCAGATGATGAAGGTCTACAACCTCATTGAGCGGGTGGCGCCCACAAAGACCAATATTCTCATTTCAGGGGAGAGCGGAACCGGCAAGGAATTGGTGGCCAAGGCCATCCATCAGCAGAGTCTCCGAAAAGATAAGGCCTTTGTGGTGATTAACTGTGCGGGAATCCCGGAAAACCTCATTGAAAGTGAGCTCTTTGGGTACAAAAAGGGGGCTTTTACCGGTGCAGTAACGGACAAAGAAGGCCTTTTTGAGGCGGCAGACGAGGGAACGGTCTTTTTTGATGAGGTGGGTGAATTGCCCCCTGCCATCCAGGTGAAGTTATTGCGGGTGATTCAGGAGCGTACATTTACTGCGGTTGGGGGGACCGAGGAAAAGAGGGTGGATGTTCGATTCATCTCAGCGACCAACAAGGACCTGGAAGAGGGGGTGCTCGAAGGCGAGTTCAGGGAAGATCTTTTCTTTAGACTCAATGTCATTCAGATATCCATGCCGCCTTTGCGGGAGAGGGATGGAGATCTTCCTCTTTTGGCCCAAAATTTCCTGGAAAAATTTTCCGCTGAATTGGGAAAGGATGTCAGAAAAATATCCGCCTATGCCATGGATATTCTTGGGCAATATTCATTCCCCGGCAATGTGAGAGAACTGGAAAACATTATCGAACGCAGTGTGGCTCTCGAGACCTCCAATATCGTGCTCCCTGAGAGCCTGACACTATCCAACCTGCAGAAGGAACGGAACAGTGAGATTGGCAGGCGCCAAAGGGATTTGACATCCGATGGAATCAACCTGGATGAGGTCATCTCCGAGATTGAAAAGGACTATATTCTGAAGGCCCTGGAACTTGCCCATGGATCAAGACAGCGGACTGCAAAGCTCCTGAGGATGAGCATGCGATCCTTACGATACCGATTGGATAAGCTGGGCCTGTCAAGTTCACGGAGATAAAGAGGGGCATATCAGAAAGACCTCCGAAAACGCCTTTCAGCTAACTTCTTGAAAATACTCAATAAAATTTCAAGTTTACATATTTTACCGCGAAAAGGACAAAAAATGTCAAATATTGACAATAATTGTCATTCTTTCCGTCCCACCATGGTGAGAAAAGGTAGCGAGGTATTGGGAAAAAAGAGAAATGGCTTGTAACATCTTGAAATTATAGATTTATAAATTTTACACCATAATTCGGTATTTTTGGCATGATACTTGAAACTACTAGAGACCAAATCATTCGTTACAGGCTTTAATGAGTTTCACCCTTAACCCGGAAACAACACAGTTGAACTCGATATCAATGGAAAGGAGGTGAACACCAGGATTCAAAGAGTTTACGGTGAATAATCATAAACAACAATATATTTAAAAACGTAGGAGGAGAAAACATGTTATCCAAAATGACCAAAAAACAAGAAGGTTTTACACTGATTGAGTTGATGATCGTTATCGCGATCATCGGTATCCTGGCGGCAATTGCTATCCCGCAGTTTTCCGCATACAGGACCAGATCCTATAACTCTGCAGCAGGTGCCGACCTGAGAAATGCTGCAACAGCCCAGGAAGCCTATTATGTGGATGAGCAGACCTACATGGTTGACCCAACAGGCCTGATCGGTACGAGCTACGGTTTGTGGACCTCGGAGAACGTGACAATGGATGGTGGCGCCGATGCAAGCGGTTACAGCATGACTTCCTTTCACAGTTCCGGAAACAAGACCTTTACACTCAACGGTCCGGGCGGAACGATCGATGGTTAAGTGACATAAACCCTCAAGATAAAAGTGAACTGGCCTGCGGGCCAGTTCACTTTTTCTCTGCCCGCTCAATTTCGGTATTGCTGCATCATGTCAGGAAATGGGATTAAAGATATTTGAAATTCATGATGAAGCGTCTCACTCCCTCCGCAGAAAAAATATTTATGCCCTCATCGTCCTGTCCCTTCTTGTATGCTCCATTTACAGCAATTCCCTGAATTGCTCCTGGCATTTTGACGACTGGGCCAATATCGGGGATAATCCCAATGTGCAGCTCACCAAAGGGACGTGGGACCAGATCCAGAAGACCCTTTCATCCAACCCCGCCAATCCGCGGACGCCTTACCGGCCCGTTGCCGCCCTTTCCTTTGCCTTGAATTACTACCTGGGAAAACTCCGGGTTGGCGGTTATCATGCGGCCAATATCCTGATTCATCTCATTTCATCGGTTTTCCTCTACCTCTTTCTCTTCAATACGCTCCGTCTTCCTTCCCAAGAGAGGCGGTACGGGTCTATCGCATATCCGGTGGCCCTTCTGAGCACCGTACTTTGGGCTGCCAACCCAGTACAGACACAGGCCGTCACCTACATTGTACAGAGGATGACATCGCTTGCAGGAATGTTCTATATCATGGCAATGTACCTCTACCTCAAGGCGAGGACCGGAGATGGAAAGTGGCGCAACACTTTATTGCTGGTAATGTGTTTCTTTTCCTATGTTCTGGCCTTTGGTTCCAAAGAAAATGCAGCCATACTCCCCATTGCCCTTCTGATGTTTGAGGTACTTGTCATACAGGAAGATCCCGGCACATTTTTTCGAAAGCACAAATGGCGTCTTGCCCTTGTCCTGGGGGGAACGCTTCTGTTGGCGTTGGGTTATCTGCATGTGAAAAGAGGGGGAGTCCTCGCCTTCTTGTCCGGGTATGGGGCAAGACCCTTCTCCCTGGATGAAAGGCTTCTGACGGAACCCCGGGTCTTTCTCTTCTATATATCCCTCTTGCTTTATCCTGTGCCCGGGAGACTCAATATATCCCACACCATTGATATTTCAACTTCGCTCTTCAGCCCCATATCCACCTTTTTCTCCCTGGCCGTTATCGCAGGCATGGTGCTATTCTTGCTTGCAATGGCACGGAAACACAACCTGCTCTCATTCTGCGGACTTTTTTTCTTTTTGAACCACATCATGGAGTCCACCGTATTTCCGTTGGAGCTGATTTACGAGCACAGAAACTATGTCCCTTCCATGCTCTTTTTTGTCCCCATCGCGATCCTTCTGTGGCGCATTTTTGAACGGTACCCTTCAGGAAGGGGAATGAAGGTGGCCATGTTCTCGGCGATGGCTCTCCTGGTGGTAGGTTTTGGCCACGGCACTTTTGTGAGAAACCTTGCCTGGAAAAGCGAAGAGACCCTCTGGAGAGATGCCCTCGAGAAGGCCCCCAACCAGTTCCGGGCCCACAACAATCTTGGAGTTTACTATAAAAACACAGGATACCCGGAGAAAGCGGCAACCCATTTCGAAAAGGCCCTCAACCGCCCTCCAATGCATCGCAGAGATGAAAACCTGGTCATTCTGTACCATCTGGGAAATCTCTATAACGAAGGCGGAAACCATGGAAAGGCAGAGTTCTATTACCAGAAAATACTGCAGAGAATCCTAATTTCGCACCTGCCCTGGCCAATATGGCATCCATCCACCAACTTCGAGGGGAAAAAGAGACGGCAGATTCCTTTCTGAAAAGGGCCTACCGGGTAAACGCCAATGACCCCCACATCAACATGAACATGGGGCTGTATCACCTGCATGACCGGAGGCCGGAAAAGGCCCTCTATCATTTCCGGATATCCATGCGGGACAAGCGTCTGGAGAAACGTGTATTCCTGTACTTAGGGATCGCCTACATGCAAAAGGAGATGTATGGCGAGGCCATTTCCTTCTTAAAAAGGGCGGCGGACATGGACCCCAGGAACATTACACCCCACCTCTATCTGGCGGAAGTATACTGGAAAATGGGAAATGAGGGATCCAGCCGGTACGAGGCGGAGAAGATTGTAGATTTCATGCTGCAGGATAAACGTCTCTTTGGACAGACCATGGACTTGATTCTGGGGAGGGGGGCTTCAGGAAAGGGTTGGCTTTCACAGGCCATCCTGTTTCCGCTCCTCTCAAATGCCTGTCGTGACAACCCCGCAGCGCTTGACGCCTGGAAAGAGGCCATGGAGAAAACAATGGAAAATGGCGAGACGATTGAATATGATGGCTAGGACCTCGCATCGTAAATTCTTAGAAATGAACTACCCCGCCGCAGAGCAACGGGGTATCAGATGTCATGCCGGACCTGAGGAGCCTGCCCCGCACCGCGATGCGGGGGCATCCAGTTTATATCTCTGGATTCCGGCCGTTCGACAAGCTCACGGTCCTGAGCCTGTCGATGGACCTTCGCCGGAATGACGACTCGCAGCAAGCCGCGAGGGATTATGATCTCTGTTATTTTGCCTACATACAATGAGGCCGAGAACATTAAGGTCATCGTGCCTGCCATCTCAAAGGTGTTTGAGCAGGAAGGTCTTGCAGGGGAGGTCATCATTGTGGATGACAATTCTCCTGACGGCACCGCAGAGGTCGCTGAAGGCATGATGGATCGCTATCCCCTGCGGGTCCATGTCCGGACGGAAGACAGGGGCCTGTCAAAGGCGGTCATCAAGGGATTTGAGTTGGCGGAAGGCGAGATATGTGTTGTGATGGATGCGGATATGAGCCATCCCGTGGAAAAATTACCGGACATGGTCCGGCCCATTACGGAAGAAAAATGTGATATGACCGTTGGCAGCCGGTATATTCCCGGTGGCGGCTGTGAAACCTGGCCCCTTCCTCGGAGAATAATCAGCAAAGGGGCGGGTTTTCTGGCAAGGGGAGTGACACCCCTCACCGATCCCACGAGCGGGTTTATGGCCCTTCGAAAGGGCATCATTCACGGTGCTGATCTGGATCCCACGGGATGGAAGATCGTCCTTGAGGTCTCTGTCAAGACGGGTGCCCGTATTCGGGAAGTGCCCATTGTTTTCAAGGATAGGATGGAAGGGGAGAGTAAGCTTGGATTCAAGGCACAAATAGACTACATACGTCATCTCTGGAGCCTCTATTGCTACAAGTACCCGGGTCTTGCACAGTTTGTCAGATTCTGCCTCGTAGGCATTTCCGGGGTCTTTGCGGACACCCTGGTATTGGTTGCCTTTGTAAGTCTCATGTCCCTTGATCCAAGAATCGCTGCAATCTTCGCGTTTGCCGGGGCAGTGAGCTGGAATTACATTTTTGATCGCCTCTGGACTTTCGAATTCGGCCGTCATACCAGGATACCCCACAGCTATCTTGCTTTTGTGGCGATTTGTCTGATAGGCCTGGGCATAAGGATCGGGATCATGCATGCGCTCATTGAGTATGCCGAAATGGGGAGGAGCCCCTGGTATGTTGTGGCCAGTTTGATAGGTATTCTTGCTGCCACGGTCTTTAATTTCATTGGAAGCAAGTATATTGCTTTTGCGGCGTTTTTAAAAAAGGGATGAGAGGGGGAGCGGTTTGAAACTCAGTGTAGTCATTCCGATTTACAATGAGCAGGAGAACCTGGGAGAATTATACCGAAGACTTCGTGCAGTATGCGAGGGTCTGGAAGATGTGTCCTGGCAGGTTATCTATGTCAACGATGGGAGCCAGGATGATTCCCTGGAAATCATGGGTGATCAGTCCAGAGAAGATCCCCGGTTTTGCATTGTTGACCTGTCACGGAATTTCGGCCATCAGGCAGCAATTTCTGCGGGCCTGGCCCATGCGGGCGGGGATGCCGTGATCTGTATGGATGGAGACCTGCAGGATCCCCCGGAGGTCATTCCCGATATGCTGGGGCGCTGGGAAGAGGGCGATAAGATCGTGCGGGCGGAGCGCCGCAGCCGAAAAGAGGGCGGGATCCGTCGCCTCGGTTTTGAGGCCTTTCATCGGATATTCGATTGGATCAGCGATTTTCCCGTGCCGGCCCATAGCGGCATTTTTGGCCTCATGGACAGGCAGGCCCTGGAGGAACTCAACAAGTTCACGGAAAAGAACCGTTTTTTCCCGGGTTTGAGGAGTTGGGTGGGCTTCACCCAGGGTGTGGTTTACTATGACCGGCAGGAGCGGGCTGCAGGAATGCCGAAACAGTCCCTCAGAAGACTCCTCCGGTACGCCTTGGATGCCATTTTCAGTTTTTCCTACAAGCCCCTGAGGATCATGACCATGGCAGGTGTCCTCATCAGTACAGCAGGCTTCCTGCTTGCCTGCATTTTTGTCATAAAACGCCTGATTGGGATAGAGATTGCCCAGACCGGATTTACGACCCTCGTGACCCTTGTCCTGTTTCTCGGGGGTGTCCAACTCATTGCCATTGGATTGCTGGGAGAGTATCTGGCCAGGATATACGATGAAGTGAAACAGAGGCCCCTCTATATTATCAAGGACATGCATGGAGTGTCTGCAGGGCAGCCAGAGAGAAACCCTGAACCGCCTTCTTCACCCAATTCAGACCATGCCGAAGATCAGGCCTAGTGTTCTGATATACGAAACGAGAAAACAATCTAAGGATGCGCCCTATCAATTCCAGATTCTTCATTCCAACGGCTCTGATCATAGCTGTTTTCACTGTGTATCTGCGCACGGACTGCCCCACCATCTATTTGGGGGACAGCGGTGAACTCTCCGCTGCCGCATTTGCACTGGGTATCCCCCATGGAAGTGGGTATCCTCTGTATACTCTTCTCGGTAAGCTTTTCTGTATGGTTCCATTGGGGAACATTGGTTTCAGAATGAACCTGATGTCCAATTTTTTCGCCCTCCTCACTCTCCTGCTTGTATATGCCTGCATCCTTCAAATAGCCCATTCCCGGATATCCGCATTTGTCGGCGCATGTATTCTGGCCTTTATTCCCGCGGTTTGGTCCCAGACCATTATGGCTGAGGTGTACACCCTGCATACCTTTTTTGTGGCCCTGCTTGTCTGGATACTCCTTTGGTGGGATAAAAAGCGGGAACCCTACGTTCTGGTGCTTTTTGCCCTTGCCACGGGGGTCAGCTTCGGAAACCATATGCAGACAGTCATGCTGGCTCCAGCCGTATTTTACCTGATTCTGGCTTCTGACAGGAAAGCCCTTTTGCGTCCAAGGCCCTTTTTGATCCTGACCGCCTTTCTTCTCTTACCCCTCCTGGTATACCTGTATCTCCCCATACGGACCAGTGCCGGGGCAGCCATACACTGGGGGGATCCCGACACTTTGGATCGATTCCTGGCCCATGTGACCGGGAGATCCCACAGGGGCGGGTACGTCCTCAACAAGGCGCCCGGTGAGTATCTGATTCGGGCACGGGAGACGATTCATTTTGTCTGGCTCCAGTTCGGCGTAGTGCTCATGCTGGCCCTCTGGGGATGGTTGCGGTTGAAGATCCGTCGCTGGCAGGTATTCATTTTGATGGTCATCCTGTTTGATTTCGCCTACACCATTTTCCTGAATACCATATCCCTCAAGATCACCGTATTTACCCTGCCGACATGCGTTGTCCTGGCCATCCTGATCGGCGTTGGGGTTTCAGATATTTTGGAGAGGTGCCGGAGAATTACCTCTGTCGGCGCTGGTATTCAAAATGCCGTCAGGGTTGCTTTTTGCATCATGCCCATTCCATTTCTCTTCTTTAATTTTAAA
>JAFDIX010000481.1 GCA_019307805.1 Deltaproteobacteria bacterium
CAAAAAAATTAATGAACTTGAAAAAACTTGACAAGCAAATTTGTCTTCAATTATATTGATTATTAAGATGATTATTATGTAGACATAATTGTCTACCTTTTAATTATAGGAGAATTCGGGAGCGTTTATGGGAAAGAAAAAAGCGCAAAACAAGCGGACCAGTGTTTTCGCCGTTTTGAGGGACCGGATCGTTGATGGCCACTATCCACAGGGAGTGAAGCTCATAGAACAAGATTTGGCGCAAGAGTTTGGCGTGAGCCGACCGATGTTAAGGGAAATTCTGGGCGACCTGGAAAGCTATGGGTTGGTCGAAAAGCTCCGGAACCTCTTGGAAATCATGGAAATTCGAGAAGTCCTGGAGGGATTGGCTGCTCGGCTGGCCGCTCAAAAAAGCAAGCCCAGCGATTGGCGAGACCTTGAAAAGGAGTTCGGCGAACCGTTCGAACAGATGGTCAAGAACCTGGATTTTGAAAAATACCTGGATTTTGTTGCCTATTTCCGCGAGCGCATGGTCAAGGCGGCACAGAGCGAGGAGTTGTGCAAACTGATAATTCCCATTTATGCAAAAATACGGATCGTTCAACGAAGAATAGTCATTTTACCGGAACGAATGCAACAGGCCATTAAGGAACATCGTGCGGTACTTAAAGCCATAATTGAAGGCAATCCCGAAAAGGCTGAACAAAATAAGAGAATAAATATGAAGAATGCTCGAGACTGCCTCGAGAAATATAAAACATGGGTTCTTTGATTAATTTAGCAAGTAATCGTCAGGCACCTAACCCGGATCTGTAGGTGGTTAATGTTTTGATGATAACCACCGTTAAGCAAGGTGAACGTACCTGATGGTTTTTCCAAACTTTGGTTTGCAACAGACAGTGCTGACATTACCATAAATTAGGAGGAAATAAGATGAGTTTTGCCGCGTTAATGAAAAAGTTCCATGACAAACGTCAGGCGGTCCTTGCCATGGGAGGCGAAAAGAAGCTGGCCGCGTATAAGGCGGCAGGCAAGCTAAATGCTCGTGAGCGGGTCGATTATCTGTTGGATGAAGGTACATGGCAGGAGATTGGCCTGTTCGCCCACTCCGACCAGCCAAATGTGGCGGATAAGGCGCCATGCGACGGGAAAATAGCGGGCTTTGGCAAAATCGATGGACGGCCGGCGGCAGCGGTAGCCAATGACCTGACTGTTAAAGGCGCTTCAAGCGGCGTGGTTAACGGGAAAAAAATCGGCTATATCAAGCGCATTGCCGACAGAAGTGGTATACCAGTGGTTTTTTTGAGTGAGGCAGGCGGGGCCCGGATGCCGGATTACATGGGTGCGCGCGGTATGGTGGCTTATGCACAGAATCCGACCCAGTACCAGCGCTTAAGAGAAGCGCCATGGGTCTCTTGTCTTCTTGGCCCATGTTATGGCAGCCCAACATGGTTTAGCTGTATGTCGGATTTCACGGTCATGAAAAAGGGAGCCGTGATGGCCGTGTCCAGTCCAAAGGTAACGACTCTGGCCACGGGCGAGGACACTCCTGAAGAGGAACTGGGAGGATGGCGCGTACACGATGAGCTTACCGGCCTGATAGACATGGTCGGGGAGACAGATGAGGAATGCATGGATATTGCCAAAAAATTTCTTTCCTATCTGCCTACAAATGCAACGCAGGCTCCACCCAGGGTTGAAGTCCCTAAGGGCTCAGGCGAAAAAATGGACAACATCCTCAGTTACCTGCCGGAGGACAGAAGGCGAGCTTACGATATAAGAAAAATAATGAAATGCATCGTCGACGGCGGTGAACTTTTTGAACTCAAGAAAAATTTCGGTCGTTCAGCCGTGACTACCCTGGCAAGGATTGACGGCCGTACCGTTGGTATCGTTGGTAACAACACCATGTTCCTTGCAGGGGCCCTGGATGCTGAAGCATGCGAGAAAATCGCGAGTTTTTTGGTCCTTTGTGACTCTTACAACATCCCGATAATCATGCTGGTGGACACGCCGGGCTTTATGATCGGGAAAGAGGGTGAGCGACGAAAGGTCACTGGTAAAATTATTAATTTCATGAATGCAGTAACCCTCGTGACCGTACCCAAGATCACCATTATCATCCGAAAGACCTACGGACAGGCTTTCCTCAATATGGGAGGTGGGCGTCACTCGGACACCATTGTCGCATGGCCGACCGCAGAGATCAGTTTTATGGACCCGGAGACCAGTGTCAATGTGGTTTACAATCTAAAAAAAGAGGATGACCCAGAAAAATTTGCAGAGAAGTTTAAGATCATGAATCTGGATACTGAGCCTTGGGGAGCGGCAGGGATTTTTAATGTAAATGATGTTATTGAACCAATCAAAACCCGGAAATGGCTGGTCAACATGCTGGAATATCACTATGACTACCAGACCGGTGGAATTGGCAAGCACCTGATGCACTGCTGGCCTACCTCTTATTAATCTCCAAGAAATACGAAGTTGGGGTCACTTCTATTCCTGGATCGCAAAAAACTCGATCCCAAATACGGCGCCAGAAGCTAAATTAAGCCTGGGAAATTAGACAGGAGAAAACCATGATAGAAAAAAGGGGAAACGTTACTAAAATTGGGGACCTTCGCCCCACCCAGGAAGAGCGATTTGAACGCCAGATGGACATGGCCTTTAAAGCACACCCCTACTATATTGAAATATTTAAAAAAATGGGCTTAACCCGGGGTGATATCAAGTGCCTTGACGACCTAACGAAGCTTCCCTTAACCTACAAGGAAGACTGGATCGCCCGGCCGGATGACTTCCGATTAGACATGAGCCAGATCTCTTGGGCAACCCGGGAGGATAAAATCTTGTGGGAAATTATCTTCACGGCCGGCTCTACATCCGCCCCTACTCCCTTTTATGATACATCCTACGATCATTACGCTCGCATATCACAGCTAAAACGGACTGCCGAGATAGCCGGTATAACACCCGAGGACACTGTTATCAACCTATTCCCACTAACATCAGTGCCACACCAGGGCTACCTCAGCGCCCTTTATGGTAGTCAGGCTGTGGGAGCCAAGCTTGTTTCCGGGTACGGTGGTAGCTTTGATGGAGGCTTTGGCCTGATCCGACGATCCATAGAATCGATTAAGATGATAGAAAAACAACACGGTACAGTCCTTTGGGGAATCGGTTTTTTTCTGCGGCGGCTGATCATGGCTGCCCAAGACATGGGGGCCGATTTTTCCTCTGTTAGTCTCGTGATGCCTATGGGCGAGGGCTGCCCGGCTGGCATGCGTGAAGATATTCGCCGCAGGATGGCCACCTTGGGAGCTAAGGATGTGAGAGTCCTTAACGGCTATGGTTTTACCGAAATGCACGGTCCGAGCATGGAATGTAAAGAACTGAAGGGTTTTCACCTGCCCAAGCCTGCTCGCTATTTCTTTGAGTTTCTGGATCCCAACACCCTCCAACCGATGCCCGCGGGTGAGCCTGGACTGGTTGTCATGACCCATCTGGATAGGCGGGGAACCTGCCTGCTCAGGTATGTGGTGGGAGATATTTGCAGGTTGAGTTATGAGGCATGTCCTGAGTGCGGCCGTTGGGAACCACGGTTCGATATCATCCCATACCGCACAGGCGGCATCATCAAAGTCAAAGGAACCTTAGTCAATGTGTCAGCCCTTTACGATATTCTGAGCAGCATCGATGAAATCGAAGAATACGAAATTATCGTCACACAGATCGATCCTTCGGACCCGTCTACGAAAGGAGGTGCCCGATGCGGTTCGACGGGCACAGGAGGTAACACCTAAAATAGAATTTGTGCCTGCAGACCACTATGCGGGCATTTTGAAGGACTACAAATTTAAGCGGTTCAGGGACGAACGGCAGAGAGAGGAATAGGGGTATGATTCCTCCCCGTTGATACAGCTTCCTGCTTTGAGGCTGTTTGCCCCATTGGGGGGCATGCGGATGTGCTGTTCTAAGTTTAAACAGAATAACGGAAAGGGAGGTCTAACATGGAAAAAAGGAAACATTTCGTTGGATTGGCAATCATTGTTGCTACTGCTGTCATTTTTGGGATGACATTTCCTCTACATGCGGCTGACAAGCTTTTGTGCGGCTCCACAGCCACCACCTCAAGCCATTACGTGTACACTGTCTCTGCAGGCAAAGCAATTAATACAATGAGCGGGGATAAAGTCAACGTCACTGTTGTTGCCACCGGTGGCGCGGTAGATAACCTGGAGAGGATCAACCGCGGCCAGCTCAACATGGGTATCGGCACCTGGGCAACCTTCTATCAGGCCTATAACGGTATAGGAAAATACAAGGGCAAAGCCAGACCTAAAATGCGAGCTCTGTGGCTCTATTCGTCCAACACCCAGAACTACGTGGTCCGGGCCGACAGCGGCATCAAGGACCTGGAAGGGTTGACCGACAAAAAGTTCTGCCCCGGCCTGCGGGGTTCAGCGACAGAACAACTGGTCCAACAGCTCCTGGAAACCATCGCCGTAAAACCTGACTATTTCCGCGCCAGTCTTGCCGACGCAGTAGCGGCGGTGAAGGACAACCGCATTGCAGGCTACGTCAAGGCCGGCGCGGGCCTGGATCTGGACGGCACGACCAAGGAGCTGAAGGCCTTCACCAAGATCAGGCTGCTGCACTGGCCCCCTGATAAGGCGGCCAAGGTCCAAAACACCATGCCGTTCGTTAGCTTTGTCGACGTCCCCGAGGGTACCATCCCGGGCATACCTGCCTATACAACAGTGGTCCAGGCCATCGGCATCATCTGCTATGACGACAGTCTTACCAACGACCAAGCCTATTATATTGTCAAGGGTATCTGCGAGGGCAAGAAGTACCAGGAAGCGGCCTATCCGGCCATGAAGGGGTTCGACATCCCCGGAATGACCATGAAGCTGACCAAGTTTCCCCTTCATCCCGGGGCGATCCGCTATTACAAAGAGATCGGGGTGAAGGTGCCCGCCCACCTGATTCCGCCCGAGGCGAAATAGCCTCCATCTGACTGCCCCGGGTCCTCAGGGACCGGGGCAGTAACATCAGAAATTGATGATCAAAAACTCAATGCTCATTTGCGAAAGATGAGAGGCCACATGAGTTCTAAAGAAGGAAACGAGGTCAATTTATCTCCAGATCAGACTAACTCATTTTGGCGGTGGGTGATCGCCTTGGTGTGCATTATGTTCACCCTTTTCCAAATCTACACGGCTGGATTTGGGCAATACCCCAGCCTGATCCAGAGGTCCATCCACTCTGCCTTTAGCCTTGTTTTGTGCTTTCTCATCCTTCCAACATTTAAGGGAAGACCCTCCAAGGGAAGGCCAAGTGTGCTTAACATCATTCTGGCCTCGGTTTCAGCCATTTTATGTATCTACATCGCTTTTAGCTACGACAGGCTGATGGAGAGCATCGGTCTGGAGGCATTACCCCGCGAGGTAATTATGGGAGGAGTGATTATCCTGCTGGTCCTTGAGGCAGCCCGCCGGGCCACCGGAGTAATTCTACCCCTCCTGGCCAGCGCAACCATAGGATACGCCCTCTTGGGGGGATACATCCCTGGCGATTGGGGGCACGCAGGTTTTAGTTTCCAGTACGTCATCGAATACCTCTACCTCGGGCCCGAGGGATTGTGGGGTGTTTTGACGGGCATTTCGGCTACCCTGGTGGCGGCATTCATCATTTTCGGCGCTATCTTGCTTACCACAGGGGGGGCGGAGAGTTTCATGAAGATCGCTCTGTTGCTCGGGGGTCGATCATACGGTGGCGCGGCCAAGGTTGCCACAGTGGCTAGCGCCTTTTTTGGGATGCTGTCAGGTGCCGCCATCGCAAACGTAGCCACAACAGGGAATTTCACAATCCCCATGATGAAACGGCTGGGATACAAGGATCACTTCGCTGGGGGTGTGGAGGCCACTGCCTCTTCAGGGGGACAGATAACTCCCCCCATTATGGGCGCCGGTGCATTTATTATGAGTGAGCTGATTGGCCAACCCTATCTCAAGATCGCTTTGTCGGCAACGGTGCCAGCCTTTTTATTTTACACTTGCGTGTGGATTAGCATCGACCTGGAGGCCCGCAAGACCAAATTGAAACGAGTCCCTCCGGAGGAGATACCCCCGGTCCGCTCGGTCATTAACTGGCGTACCAGCGGCCCGCTTGTCCTGACCATCGGTGTGCTCCTCACAAGTATGTTAATGGGCCATACCCCAACCAAGGCAGCTTTCTTCGGCATAATGACCAACCTGGGTTTGTTCATGTTCACCCAGTCCATTTCGAAAAAGCAGTTCCTGCACCGGTGTAAAGTTCTCCTGAGCGGGGTGGAGCAGGCCGGGAAGGGCATGGTGACCGTGGTCACCTTATTGATCTGTGCACAGATCGTCATTTCAATGATTTCTTTGACCGGTTTGGGCATCAAGCTTAGTGAGATGATCATTGGGGCCAGCGCGGGCAACGTGTTTCTGGCCTTGATCCTGGCTGCCGTCGTCAGCCTCATCATGGGTATGGGTATTCCAACCACTGCGGCCTACGTTTTGGCTGCATCGGTGGTTGGGCCTGCCCTAAACATGATGGGTGTCAACGTTCTCTCGGCCCACATGTTCATTTTTTACTGCGCCATCCTCTCCGCCCTCACACCACCGGTTTGCACGGCCGTCTTTACCGCGGCAAGCATCGCCGAAGCAAACTGGCTCAAAGTTGCCGGCGTGTCCATACGTCTGGCCATCATGAAGTACATCATTCCCTTCTTCTTCATTTACCGTCCTTCGATCCTGTTTGTCGGGCATTGGTACAACATTATCGAGACAATTATTGTGGCCTGGATGTCCGCGAACCTGTTTGCCATTGGGACGGTGGGCTACTATCGGGTACCCATCAATGTGTTTCTCCGGGTGGTAATTCTGGCGGTGGCCCTGATTTTAATAATCCCGGGTGTGACAAGCGACCTGATCGGGGTATTTTTCATGGGTGGCCTGATCGCCTGGCAGCGAATCCAGGGTAAACGTTTGGCCGTATCGGTAGTTGAGACAACGGTCGAGGGACGGTAAAATTTATTGTAAACGTTCACGGATTCAGGGTTCAAAGTTCAGCTGTTAAGGCGGTTAAATTCTTTGATTTTAAGTCCAATACTGAATGAGCAGTACCTAC
>JAFDIX010000482.1 GCA_019307805.1 Deltaproteobacteria bacterium
ACGTATGCGCTAAGTTAGCCAACGTTTCCTCCGTTTGTAGTATTTGGTATCACGATAGCTTCTCTTGGTGCCCATCTCCGTCAGACCAAGATAAAACATCTTGATGTCTTCATTTTGGATCTGCGTATTGCAATTATCAGATTTTTCAACGCACAACTGACAGCGGACTTTTTCCCTATTTTCCGAAGTACTCCCAATCCCTCGGCAATGTCACCCAGCCGCTGACATCCACCATTTTGCCGCCCTTGATCTCATAGATCTTGGCCGACATGCTGCCCCGGTGATCCTTTGCCGTGAATGTGAGCGGTGGTGCCAGGCCCCCTGTTGTAAAATCCCTGAACCGCTCAAAGGCATCCCGGATCCCTGCCGGGGTCAATTTGCCCGCCTTGTCCGCCATCTTGAGGGCCTCGGTTACGGTGAGGATGTTGACCCACCCTTCTACATAGACATTGGTCCCCTTCCCGCCCTTATGCCACCGCTCATGGGACTCCACGACCTTTTTCATGCCCGGCACAGGAGCACCATAGGGCGCGATGGGATGCACGCCATATGTACCCTCGGCCGCTCCGCCGCTCAATGTAATCAGGCTTTCCTCAAAATTCCGGATGTTTGAAATAAATTTGGTCCTGATGCCTAATGCCCTGGCGTTCTTGAGGATAACGGCCCCATTCATGGCAGTGGAGGTAATATAGGCAAAATCGGGATCATATCGTTTCATGTTGGTCAATTGGACCGTGGCATCCCTGGTGGGCCAGTTGATGACCTGATCCGGTCCCACATCAACGCCGATCTTTTTTGCATAGTCCTTGCATACGTTCAGGATATCCCTGCCATACTTGTTGTCCGGATACAGGTAGCAGATCTTGGGGTTGCGGCTTTTGTCCTTCCAGTTATCCCTGATCCATTTGAGGCTAATGCGTCCCATGGTCGCATAAGAAGGGGATACAAAGAAGCTGAAAGGTGTCTTTTGGGGATTCTGGAACTTGGAAGTAAAAGACGCCGCAATGGTGGCCACGCCGTCTGCAACGATCTTCTTGATAAGGGTCATGGTGGTACCCGTGGACTGGACATAAAGCCCCAGCACCTTCTCGGAATCCACCAGCCGGTTATATCCCGCTACGCCGCGCGGGACCTTGTACCCGTCATCAATAACAATCAGCTTCAGGTTCTTGCCGTTGATCCCGCCATGCTCATTGACCCAGCGCATTGCATCCAACTGGCCCTTAAGCTGGTTTTTTCCCCAGTCCGATGTGGGGCCCGAGAGGTCTATCAAAACCCCCCACTTGATCTCCCCTTTGGCCGCACTGGCCAGAGAGCTGCCCGGTCCACCACCAAGAATCAGGGCCAGGGCGAAAACCACAATGGCACATCCTGTTGTCCACTTCTTCATGATTCATCCTCCTTTGTTAATAAGTGATCGTTTATGCACTGTACTTATTGGAGTACGGGAGTGATGGAGTAATGCATTCCATATTGTTACCAGTACTCCAGGACTCCATTACTCCAGTTCCACAGCTTGGCAAATCCTCTCTAAACCGGTGTACTCAATAGTCCTTCACCGTCCCGGCGCACATGCCTAATAGGAGAAGGGCCATAGTTTCCAGTAGGCCCGAATCGTGCGCCACCGTGCGGCCAGGCCATCCGGTTCAAAAATAAGAAACAGGACGATGACAAAACCGAAGACAATCTCCCTGATAGAGACAAACCAGGTGATATGATCGGGAAAGGTCGAGTTCAGATGGGTGGTAACCACTTCAAGGACCCTTTCCAGGATAAACCAGAAACCCACCCCGAAAATGCCTCCCGTGATATGCCCTAATCCCCCGATAATGCACATTGCAAGATAGTCAATGGATTGATGAATAGTAAAAGACTCGTGTGTGATCACCTCTAAGTACTGGGCCAGCAGGGCCCCGGCAATGCCCGCATAAAAGGAGGCAACCGCAAAGGACATGAGGCGATATTTGAACAGGTTTACACCGATTACTTCAGCGGCTAAGTATCTGTCACGGATGGCCACAAATGCCCGTCCCGACCGAGAGCGAATAATGTTCTTGGTCACCATGGTGGCTGCCACGGCAAGGATAAACGTCAGGTAATAGAGATGGAAATGATTGTTGAAGTGCAATGGGCCAAGAGTTCCCGGGTCAACGTACAGTCCTTCCACACCGCCGGTCAGTTTATCCCAGCGGCGGATAGTAAACTCTATAATAAACTGGGCCGCGATTGTTGCCATGGCCAAATAAAGTCCCCGCAATCTGAGGGAGGGGATACCAAAGACCATGCCCACAAGGGCCGCCATGAAACCGGCCGCGGGCAGGGCGATAAAGAAAGGTATCCCTGCCTGGCCGATGAGAATGGAACAGGTATAGGCCCCCACACCTAAAAAAGCGGCATGACCTAAGGAGATCTGCCCTGTAAAACCGGTAAGGATGTTCAGACCGTGGCAGGCAATAATTGCAATACCCGCCTCGATCATGATTGATATCATGTACTTGGACGCAAAGAAGGGAAACAGAACGCAGGCTAACAAAAAAGCGATCACCCAGGCCTTTACAAACCAGGTCTGGAAGATGCGTTCGTCACTGCGATATTGCTCATGAAATATTCCGGCCGGCATATTAGAACTTTACTCCGCTTCGCCAAAAAATAACTGGGTAGTTAAATAGTCCGCAATCCAAAATCGATTACACTCTCTCAATCTCCTCAATTCCGAACAGCCCATAGGGCTTGATCATTAGCACAAGGACCAGGACCATAAAGGGAAAGACCTCGTTTATGGCAGGTATATAGGGATCCAGATACCCGGCAGAGAGAAATTCCAGGACTCCCACAATAAGGCCGCCAATAATGGCCCCTAAAATACTGTCAAGACCCCCTAAAATAACGGCAGGCAGCACCTTGAGCCCGATATAACTCAGCGATACGTCCACACCTCCGATATTGCCCACTAAAATGCCGCCGATGGAGGAGACCACCGCGGCAATACACCAGCTAATGGCAAACACCCGTTTCACCGAAATCCCCATGCTCTGGGATGCGGTTTGATGATCGGCCACGGCCCTCATAAAAATGCCCGTGCGCGCGTATTTGAAAAATACGGCAAAAAAGCTCAGCAATACCACAGAGATTCCCATGCTCCATATATAAAGGTAGGTGAGCTTGACGCCGAATAAATCAATCGGTTCTGCCGGGAAGATATTGAACTGACGGATGTCATTGCCCCACAGCATGATCACCACGCCTCTCAAAATATAGGTAAGACCTATCGTGACCATGATAACCGAAATAATCGGTTCTCCAATGAGTGGCCTGAGGACAAGACGCTCCACCGCCAGGCCCAGGAGCACTGAAAAGACCATGGTGATCATAAAGGAGGTAATAAAACTGAGCCCGAAATCCAGGGTCATGGAAAGACAGATATAGGCCCCCACCATAAGAAACTCGCCCTGGGCCAGGTTCAGGATAGAAGTGGATTTGTAAATCAGGACAAAACCCAGGGCCACAAGCGCATAAATGGAGCCCATGGAAAGCCCTGACAGGAAAAACTGCATGAAAAAAAAACCCAGGGCCACAAGCGCATAAATGGAGCCCATGGAAAGCCCTGACAGGAAAAACTGCATGAAAAAAAGAAATTCGCTTTGCAAACTACATTCCTCACTTTGATTGAAGATTGATGATTGAAGATTGAATATTGTTCCTTGATTCAATTCCCTAAAAGTCGTCGCCAGAAGCCTTTCTTTTTCAGCAGGTCCCGATAAGCTTCTTCCGGCTTCATAGCGCGAATAATCAGGTTTGTG
>JAFDIX010000483.1 GCA_019307805.1 Deltaproteobacteria bacterium
TACTTGTAAATGGTTCGTATGGTGTTGTAGGCACCATCAAAGGCCTTTCGGTCCTCATCGGTCTTGATGAGATCACGGTACTGGGCCACGACCTCGTCCCTCTGCTTGTTAATATCATCCAGGGAACGCTCGATGGTTTCCCCATTCTCCAGACGTCCGATGTAATTCTTGATGTAGTTGTAGGGAAGCTCCGGGTAGGTAATCCAGCTCCCCTCATGATGGAACCACCCGCTACCGCAGGATACGGAGAACCATGGGTCGGATGCCTTTTCATATTCGTCAAGCCATTGCTTGCCGTCCGGGGTATTTTCGAGCTCCGAAATCTTCTCCTCTACGGACGTATCCTTTTTGAGGATGTCCGAGACGCCCCCCAGGGAGGTGGCCAGTCTGGAGAGCCTGCAAAGTTCTTCTTCGGGACGGAACATGGAGACATAGGCCCCGGCCACCATCTTGCCGATGGCGCTCTCACTAATGCCGGGAAAGAGCTTTCTGGTTACATCCCCGAACATGAGATAGGCAAGGTAGCTGAGGTTCAGATACTCAAAGTGGTACTGCCACCCCTTGAACATCAGATTGACAATTTTGTCGAATGCCTCAATGACATCATGGGATACATAGCAGCCTGTGGGTACCGGCAGAACCTCCTCTTCGGGCACATATTTTGGAAATTCCGCAGGGACCTGGATGGCTTTCATCTCTTCACCCAGGGCCTTGAATTTGGTGAGCCATTTTTCCCACAGTTCATCGTAGTGCTCAAATACGTAAAAGACCCGTTTTTCAAAGAGCTGGGCCTTTTCTCCGATGATCTCATCCGGCGGCGGGGCAATGGCACAGATGTACATATAGCCACCCAACATCCTCTGGGCGATCCCCTGGGCCGGGGGAATACAGAATACTCTTGTGGTGTACTGGGATAGGGCGATCTGCCAGGCCTCCTGGAAAATCAGGTCCAGAGGAGGCATTGGTTCCGGGGCATGGATCTTGTCCTGGTACCAGAACTGCTGTTTTTCCCATTCCGCCCTGTCCGGGGAAAACAAATGGTGTGATGGATACATCTCTTCCCAACCCTCAAGCTCCTCAGGAACCTGATATTCGTGGGGATCCGGAAACCTACCTGCACTTTCATCTGCCATATTACCCCTCCTTTGTTCGTTTGAAGGTTAATCAAGGATTTAAGAAAGTAACCAAGCGATTCCATCTTTGGAACAGACTGAGTATCGCAAAACGATTTTAGTAATTCCGGATACAGCGCTATAGCAGAAAGTGAGCGGGGTCTTTTCTATGGTGAAACAGGGTACTGTATTTGCGGTAGCATGCCCATTTCATATTGTTACGGGTGATCCCCTGTTTTGGGTCGAATCTCGGGTTGGACGTCCCATGCAAATCGTACCCTAAGATTCTTCTAAGCAAGGATAACCTGTCAATTTTATTTTTCTTATGGTATGCATAAGTATTTCTTATGGATGAATGGATATCATAATAATAATTTAGTAATTCCGTAGGAAAAGGAGCCATCGTCCATGATCAATTTCAACCAGCTCCGGGTTTTTTACCATGCAGCCCGCTATGAGAATTTCACCATGGCTGCTGAAAAACTTTTTATCACCCAGCCTGCGATTACCGCACAGATCAAGCTTTTTGAGGAGCATTGTAACCTGAAGCTGTTCAAAAAAAAGGGCCGCAAAATATATCTTACGGATGAGGGAAAAATCCTTTACGACTATGCCCGGCAGGTGTTTGATTATGAAAAGGAGATCGATGATGTCATAGAGGATCTGCATGCACTGAAGCGGGGAATGCTGCGCCTGGGTACCACCAAGACCTATGCCCGATATTTTATGCCCTTTATGATGACCAGTTTTCACGAGACCTATCCGCAGGTCAAAATTCACCTGGATGAGGGCAGTTCTCAGGCCATGACACTCAGCCTGCTCGAGATCAAGAACGAGGTAGCGGTTATTGCCAAGGCCGTCGATCACCCGGATGTCCATTTCATCCCCTTCAGCCAGGAGGAACTGGTGTTCATTCTTTCCCCGGAACATCCCCTGGCAGTGAAAAAAGCCGTCTCTTTCAAGGACCTGAAAAACGAACCCATCATCATGAAGGAAATCGGCTCCGGTACCCGAAAACTGGTGGATGGGTTGTTTGAAAAAAATGGGATCATCCCCAGCATCCTCATGGAGACGAGCAATACGGAGTTCATCAAACAGCTCGTACAACGGGGGGACGGACTTTCCTTTGTGGTACGGGAGGCGGTGGCCAGAGAGCTCCAGGAGGGAAAGCTGGCGACTGTGCCCATTGAAGGAAAGAAGATCTATCTGGATGTGAGTATCGCCTATCTCAAGGGCCAGCGTCTCTCCCCTTCGGCACAGGCCTTTTTGGACATTCTCGCTGAAATGGCGCCAAAGAAGGGGCAGGACCAGGGCATCCGGGCCATCATGGCGAAGGTGCTTGATCAGTGGAAATGAGAGGATGTATGGACACATAATTGAAATGTTCTTCATCAGGCGGTTTCTTTTCATTTGGGTTAATATATCGTTGACATGACCAACATGGTGACTTACAATAGGACCATGATAAGTTTAAATATAAATGAAATAAAAACCCACTTCTCAAGTTTCCTTGCAAAAGTTAGCAATGGAGAAACAGTAATAGTCTGCAAACGGAATGTGCCTATTGCTGAAATAAAACCGATTGCGGTACTCCCCAATAAAAAACGTCCCATTGGTCTGGCTGGCAAAGAATATCCTGACTTTAAAATTAGCGACGCTTTTTTTGACCCTCTCCCGGATGATATTGTTGCTGCTTTTAATGGCGAAAACTCGTGAAACTTTTACTCGACACCTGCACTTTTCTCTGGTTGACTAAGGGTAGTAAAGAGCTGTCTCCAAAGGCAATTGACGCTTTTGCCGACCCGAAAAATGAAGTCTATCTAAGTGCTGTTTCTGCCTGGGAAATCAATGTTAAATATCGTTTGGGCAAATTGTCTCTTCCTCTTTCACCTGATAAATTTATTCCCAAAGAGCGAAAAAGACACATGGTCACCCGTTTAGATTTATCGGAACATGATACTCTGCACCTATGTAAGCTACCTACTCCCCACAAAGATCCTTTTGACCGTATGCTCGTATGTCAGGCTATTGAAAATTCTCTAACAATTCTTACCCCTGACCCGCTTATTACACAATACCCAATTCGTTCTCTGTGGTAGCCTTTAAATTCATCTGCAACCGATTGCTGCTTGCTTCATGCCTCTCTGGGTACCTCGTCCGACGAAATGCCCAAAGCATCGGCCACGCCCTTCCCATAAGCCGGATCGGCTTTCATGCAGTTGCCGGCATGGCGGGTCTTAGTCTCCTCGGGAGCATCGCCCATGGCACGGGCGGTATTGGCAAAGAGCGCTTCTTGCTCTTCAGGGCCCATCAGTCGGAAAAGTAGGCCGGGCTGGGTGTAGTAATCGTCAAAGTGGGCGAGTTTTTCCATGAACCAGACATCTTGCAGCAACTGCGGGCCGCGAGGCCCAGCAGTCATCACATTCTGATTGTCAGGTACGGGAGC
>JAFDIX010000484.1 GCA_019307805.1 Deltaproteobacteria bacterium
CTGAAGTGCAAGATCCCGAGTCTTGAGCCTGAACTCGTTTTTGAGGAAGGCCATCTTCTCATCCCGGCCGGAGAGCCCAGGATCCGATGGGACGTCCTCTCCCGGCTTGCGGTCAGGCAGAGGACCTGGGGCAAGATGAATGATGAATAGACCCCGGAAGATAAATTTGCATGTAGCCGGGCATGCATCAAAAGGAGTCCGGAGGTGTTCCAAAAACCTTCATGTTTGAGGCTGTTTGAAGCAGACAGCCTCTCTGGAGTCATTTATCATGGCTATTATTACCGTGAGCCGTAAGGTCGGCAGTTGGGGGGAGACCATTTCCAAGCTGGCGGCGGAGAAGTTGGGATATCGAGTCGTCACGCCGGAGGAGTTCCACCGTTTGGCCGAGGCGTGCGATTCCGATTTTAAAAAGGCATGCAGCGTCTTCGAGACGGAGATGCCCGGTGGCATGATAGAGCGCTTTTTCTTGAGGGAACCGGCCTACACCAGCCTGTTTGAAGCACTCAACTTTGAGCTGGCCGCAGGAGGCGATGTGGTGATCTGGGGCCGGGGCGCCCAGATCGTCCTGGCCGATCAGCCCGGCGTCTTCCACGTTCGGGTTGTGGCCCCCTTTGAGCTCCGGGTCAGGCGTATCATGGAGCGGGACAGCCTGGACTATGAGGTGGCCGCCGGGGCTGTCAAAAGATTTGACCGGCAGCGCCGTACCATGATTGAGGCCATCTATCATAAGGATCGGAGCGACTGGGGTCTCTACGATCTCGTGATCAATACCGCCCATATTGCCAATGAAACCGCAGCGAATATGATCTTTGAGGCCGTCAAAAATATAGCCATGCCGCCGGACTGGGAAGATCAAAAAAGGCAGTTCAAAGAGCTCGGCTTTGCCAAGAGGGTCGAATCCGCCATCAAATTGAAGCTCCACACCGGGCCTTATCGCAATATCGAGGTGGAAAACAAAGGGAAAGGGCGCATTATTCTGAGAGGTTTTATCACCGACAAAAGGAGCCTTGATCTGGCCCTTGACATCGCCTCCGGTTATCCAGGGGTTACGGAGGTGGAGAACCGGCTCAAGGAGGCCACTTTGAGCTTTTGAAAGGAGATTCAAAGAAGGACGATGAATTCTCGGCCCTTCTTTGAAAACTGTCTGGTGGGAGTCGAAGCCCTGCGGGCATCGGCCTTGTAACCGTTAACTTTAATACCTAGAGGAGGTACCATTATGGAAAGAGACAGGTTTTGGAGAGTGTTCATTGTGTTGGCACTGATTGTTACCTTTAGCTTGCCGGCAGTTCTGTACGCCATGGATAAACCGGAAGGATTTCCAAAAAGACCCATCACCATGATCGTACCCTATGGGGCGGGTGGCGGCTCGGATCAATTGGCAAGGGCCATGGCCACGGCTTTGGAGAAGGTGGTCGGTGTGCCCATCAAGGTGGTCAACAAGCCCGGAGGCAGCGGTGTTGCAGGATTGTCCGACTTTTTCATGGCCAGACCGGACGGCTACACCATTACGGAGCACATAGACGATGCGGCAAGTCTCTATGCATCCGGTATGATCAAACAGAATCCCTCTGTGGAGTGGTACCCTGTCTGTATTGCTCAGATCGCATTCAGCCAGATCTATGTCCGCCCCAAAGACGACCGTTTCCCCAACTGGGCTGCCTTTGTGAAGTACGCCAAGGCAAACCCGGGCAAGATCAAGTTGGCCAATGTCGCCAATGTGGGGTCCATGGAGCGCGTGGTAACGTCCCTTCTGGAAAAGGACCAGGGCATCAAACTCACACAGGTCTCTTTTGACAAACCGGCGGAGCGTTATGGTTCCCTTGTGGGAGGTCATGTGGACGCCCTGTTTGAGCAGCCCGGTGATGTCCGGCCCTACATGGAGTCCGGGGATATGAAGCCCATCATCACCATTCTCAATGAGCGCCCAAGCGCGTTCTCCGATGTCCCCTGCCTCAAGGATGTGGGCGCCAAGTTCAAACCCCTGTTCCGTTTCCGGGGCTTTTTCATCAGAAAAGAGGTCCCCATGGATCGCCAGAAATATCTCGAGTGGGCCTTGAAACAGGCGTGGAACAGTGAGGGTTTTCAGAAATTCAACAAGAGGAAGTACATGCACCTGATTGACAGCTACCGGGGCATTGAAGGCGGAAAAGAGCTGGTGTCGGAGACCGTCAATACCTACAGAGCGATGAGCAGCGGTAAGAAGTAACCGGGACTGTGATTCAGTCTCAAGGTCGCCTCTCACCCGGGGCAGTTCGTGGATCATAAAACCGATATTTCAGGAGTCCCGTTATGGAAAGACGAAGGTCCATTATCATTGAAATGTCCATATGGCTGGCCCTGTCCATCATCGCTTTCAGCCTGACTTTCAAATTTGACGACCCCCTTGACAACTACCGATACGGCGCGGCCTCCTGGCCGAGGATAATCTTCATCGCCATGGCCCTCTTTGCCGTGATCGAAACGATCCTCGGCTTCATGGAGTTCCGCCGAAAAGGGGAGACAAGGGCAGTCGTCATTACGAAAGAGGAGGCGTCGGATTCACCGGGGGGCGTTTCAGGCTGGAAGGTCTACCTCAAAAGGCTGGCCACATTCGGGGTTCCCGTACTCTTTCTTTTGATGATCCCGCGGATGGGATACTATGTATCCGCCCCATTCTTTATAGCCGGTTTTATGTTTCTCCTGGGGGAGAGGCGACCCCGCTATCTCATCGTGACCTCGTTTCTGATCTATGCGGTCACACTCGTTATCTTTACGAAACTGCTCTTCGTCCCTTTGCCGGAAGGGGTCTGGCCAGGGTTCTACGAGATCAGCAACTGGATACTGGTGCTGCTCACGTATTGCCGGCGTCCTCCGGACGATGACGGGTGTTCAAGGCCCATTTAAACTTTAAACAATATACAAATGCAGGGCGTGCTTCTCAGAAACGTCATGCAGAAGAAAGGAGTACGGGATATGGTTGATTTTCTCATCCACGAAAAGAGTGACACGGTGGGCGTGGCCACAGTGGACATCAAGGCAGGAGGAGAAGCCGAGGGGCTATACATGGACAGCCAGGAAAAGGTCAAGGTCAAGGCCCTGAATGAGATTTCCCTGGGTCACAAGATCGCCCTGAAGGATGCAAAGGCAGGGGATACGGTGATCAAGTATGGGCAGGACATTGGAAAGGTCGTGGCCGATTTCCAGAAGGGTGACCATGTTCACATCCATAATCTGAAGACAAAGAGGTGGTAATATGAATATACCGAAATTTATGGGTTATCGAAGAGAGAACGGGAGGGTTGGTGTGAGGAACCACGTGATCATCCTGCCCCTGGATGATCTGTCCAATGCATCGAGCGAGGCGGTGGCCAACAACATCAAGGGGACCATGGCCTTGCCCCATCCCTACGGTCGTCTCCAGTTCGGTGAGGACCTGGAGCTGTTTTTCAGGACCCTGATCGGGACAGGTGCGAACCCCAATGTGGCGGCTGTAGTGGTGATCGGGATTGAGCCGGAATGGACCAACATTGTGGTTGAAGGGATAGCGGAGACGGGAAAACCTGTTGAGGGATTTTC
>JAFDIX010000485.1 GCA_019307805.1 Deltaproteobacteria bacterium
GCCGAGGCAGTGGGACTGGCCGAGCGACTTCTGAAACCATCATAATCCCCCCATCCCCCCTTTATTAAAGGGGGGCGAGGGGGGATTTGTTTTTTTGTTCATTTGCTATAGTTTGGCTTATCAATGGCCTTCTTTATAATGAAATTGAAAAAATATTAAGGGGATAAAAATGGGAAAACTGAGTGGTAGAGAACGCATACTTACCGCTTTACGGGGGGAGCAGCCCGATGTGGTGCCCCACATGGAACTCTGGTTGAACCCGAAAGTGGCAGCAAAGATTGTTCCCGAGGGGTCCATTGAAGACGTCACGGAGTATCTGGACATCGACGGCATTGCCTACTACACCATCTCCATGGAAAAATACGAAGTCCTGGATTCCGCCAAAGGGATTATTAAGGACAAGTGGGGGGTCATAAAACGGGATACCGGCCAGACCACGCCACATCCCATTGAGGCACCCATTTCATCAGAAAAGGATCTGGAGTCCTATGAAGCGCCGGATCCCAATGACCCCTCCCGATACGAACCCCTGAAGAAGATGGTGGACAGGTTTAAGGGAGAAAGGGCCATTGTCGCCATCATCGAGCAGCCCTTTATGCGGGTGAGCGAAATTCGGGGTGCTGAGGACCACTTTGCGGACATGATCATCAATCCGGATTTGATCCATCAGCTCAATGACATTGTTGTGACGCACCATCTGGAAACCATCAGGAACTTCATGGAGGTGGGGGCGGACATCGTCTGTTTTTCCGGGGATTATGCCACCGCGGAAAACCTCATGGCATCTCCGGAGCATCTGGAAAAGTTCGGAATAACCCCCCTTGGCAAGCTCGCTGATTTTTGTCACAGTCACGATATGCCCTGTATCCTGCATTCTGACGGCGACATCAGGCCCATCATGGACACCCTTCTCAGCATCGGGGGCATCGACGGCCTTCACCCCATTGATCCTACCGCCGGTCTGGATATCGGAGAATTTAAAGAACAATATGGCGGCAGGATCTGCCTGTTGGGAAGTATCGACTGCGGGCCACTCATGATGTGGGGGACAACCGAGGAAGTGCGACAAGCGGTCAAGGAGAACATCCGAAAGGCCGGTAAGGGCGGTGGGTACATCGCTGCTTCCAGTCATTCCATCCAATCCAAGGCAAAGCCGGAAAACTACGTGGCCATGGTAAAGGCCATAAGGGAGTACGGGTCCTACCCCCTTGCTCTTGAGTAAAGAACCCGGGCCCAGCGGACCAGGTTTGGCTGTCCCCAGAGGAATTCGGCTTTTAGATAGCTCATTGTTTTATTGAAATTTCAAATAGCAAATCCCAAAAAACAAATGGGTACTGTGTTGAGAGTTTACTCCTCCAGGAACGGCGCCAAAGTGATGGTCTCACCGGGCTCTGCAATAATAAAATCTTCGTCCCAGGGACCATGAATGATCTTTTTGATGAGGACCCTGGAACCTCTCATCTCCTCGTAGCGGAGATGGAGCTGTTTGGCTGTCGCCTGCGCATGATCACGGTATTTGCCCACTTCGTCGTGTCCGGTATTCACAAACAGTATTCTCTTGTAATGGCCGAACATGGCCTTCATCACCCGATCTGCATTCTTCTTTCCATGACGCTCAACGGTCCTGTGATACTCTTCCAATGGCGTGTCACCCACTTCTATAAAACCTTTGCCCAGGAAGAAAGTTCCCCTCTCCTTTTCCAACTGTTTCAGGTAGGCATCGTGGGATCCGAGAAATATGGCGATACAGTCATGAACCTTGGGAATTACGAGGCGGGCTGTTTTGGGAGCCTTCAAACCGACCACACCATTGGAGCAAAGCCCGTAACCGAGGATCAGGGTCTCTGCGTCATGGGCCGACTTGTCTATGACCTCCTGAAGGGCATTCTTCAAATTTTCCGGTTTGAAGTGAAGACCGAAGTCCATAATCTCGTAGGCCATGTCAGGAGGCAGAACAGGCATCATCTCCTCGATGACCGCCGCACAGGCAATGATTTTCTTCCTTGAAGCTTTAATTAGTGACCCCTATCATAATTTTATGGACCAATACCCCTAAAAATTAAAGACTTTGGCTTCTGCAGCCAAATCTATTAAATGCGGTCCACCATCCAACACCATGTTTGAAAAGAATTTAGACTCGTCCACCTGACGATTTTTGGCACAGGGGATTCAGACCCCAACCGGGATTTCATTTTCTACCAGGTAAGGCAAATAGTCATTGGGACAATCACCTGTTCCCGTTTTCCGGGTAAAATCTCTTTCATTATTTGCCCACATCACACCGCTGTCTATCAGGAAAAGATTCACAACATGTCCTTTTGAATGGGCAATCTGGGCAAATTGATAGCACCTTGTTGCAGCCTCATTGTCATCTCGGCTTAGGACAAACAGAAATTGAGCCATGTTTTACCTCCTTCTCTTTTATTTATATTGGATTCCGGTCATCTCTTCACTCATTCTCCAGAGCTTTTCTCTGATTACAGGTTCATAAGTGATGTCTGCAGACCTTGTTTCCCTTATGTTCATAAAATACTTGCCCGTAACATCTGCCAACGCTTTATCAGTCGCAACATACAATAAGTTTTCTGAACGGTGGCTGCCGCCTCCTCCACCACCTCCCCATCCCCCTCTGAAGAGCTTTGTGTTGATCACCCCTGGATGTAGACAGTTCACCGTCACCCCTGTACCCTTCAGTCTCTCTGCCAATTCGTAGGTAAACAGGACATTGCATAGCTTGGAAAGACCATAGGCCTCATGCCCATCATATCCTCTCTCGCCCTGCAGATTTTCGAAATCAATGGAATGACTGTGCATCATTGAAGTGACGTTGACTATTCGGCTTGGCGCGGACTTCTTCAAAAGTTCCAGCAACAGGCCCGTAAGGAGAAAGGTTGCCAGGTGATTGACTGCAAAAGTCATTTCATAACCGTCTTCACTGGTTCTTTGCCGGTTGTCCAAAATACCCGCGTTGTTTATCAAGACGTCCAGTCGATCATGCTTTCCTTTTATATCCCTGGCTAACTGCCGCACCTGGTCGAGAGATGAGAAATCCCCGACAAATATTTCAACCTTTACAGAAGCCTCAGACCTTTTAATCTCTTGGGCGGCTGCTTTCAGCCTTTTCGGGTCCCTTCCATGAATCAAAACATGAGCCCCCATCCCAGCAAGATCCAATGCGGTCTGCCGGCCGATTCCGTCCGTCGCTCCTGTAATCAATACTTTCTTATTCATCATTTCCATTTACACTTTTGCACTTTTTCTTCACAAAATCGACTGTCTTGGTGACACCATCAATACCACGGTTGCCGGCTCCCTCAATATACTTTTCCGGGACCTCACCTGCAACGTCAAATTTTTCGAAGTCCCAACCGCCCAATCAGGGGCCTTGGATCCCACTTCCCCTTGACAATGGTTTTATTTCAAACTATTAAAATGATTACATATGTGCGGCATTTGCACAAATGTGCAGTCACAATTCCCAAGGTTCATGTTTTGAACCGATAGCGATCTTTTTTGCAGAGAAAACCATGCCCAAGAAATGCCCAAGAAAAATCTATTTGCGCATCACATTGAGAGGGTTAACCAATGATAGAAATACGATTTCATGGTCGTGGGGGCCAGGGTGCTGTTACCGCTGCCGAACTCCTGGCCCAGGCAGCCATTTCAGAAGGGAAACACGCCCAGGGTTTTCCCAATTTTGGTGCTGAGCGCAGGGGGGCTCCGGTGGTGGCCTTTCTTCGCCTTTCCGATGGCCCTATCTATACACGGGAGCCCGTTGATAATCCGAGCGTGGTAGTGGTGTTGGATTCGACGCTCCTGGGCCTGGTTGATTTTTGCAGCGGTCTGAGGCCCGGCGGTAAGTTGATCATTAACAGTTCAGTAGAACGAGAAAAGAATCTGCTTGACTTCAAAAAATACTATCACGTTGCGGTCCTGGATGCGACAGCCATCGCTCTGGAAACCCTGGGAGTTCCCATTGCCAACACCGCCATCATGGGGGCGCTTATCAAGGTGACGGGAACGCCCGGCCTGGAATCCCTGGAAGATCCCATTCGGCACCGATTCGGGAAATTGGCGGATAAAAACATTGCCGCTGTTTCAAGGGCCTATGAGGAGACCACGATGTGGGAGCCTCCCCCGGTTCAAAAGCAGTCCGAGGAGGTTCCAAAAAGCCATAAATATCATATTGAAGCACTGCATCCCTGGAAAGAGCTGGAAATCGGGGGGGACATTGCTCAACCCGGAAGCAGCAAAGAGTTCCTCACAGGGGACTGGAGAACGACGGGTCGTCCGGTAACAGACTTTGAGAAATGTACCAAGTGTGGCCTCTGCTGGATTGTATGTCCCGATATGGCCTATGAGCGTTCTGATGAAGGCTTTTGCGAATGGGATAACCGCTACTGCAAGGGGTGCGGTATCTGTGTCGAGGCGTGTCCTGCTGACGCTATTGAGATGAGGAGCGAATAATGAGTAAACGGGTTGGTATAGAAGTTTCTCTGGCCGCTGCAGAGGCAGTGGGATTGGCCAATGTGGACGTTGTGGCAGCATATCCCATCACACCCCAGACCCACATCGTGGAATATCTGGCAGATCTGGTGGCCGAAGGAAAATACGATGCGGAATATGTACCGGTGGAGTCTGAACACTCAGCCATCAGCGCCTGTGTCGGTTCTTCGGCAGCCGGTGCCCGAACATTTACGGCCACGGCCTCCCAGGGCCTTGCCCTGATGCACGAAATCCTTTTTATTGCCTCAAGCCTGCGGCTGCCTATTATCATGGCCGTTGCAAACCGCGCCATTTCAACACCTATTAACATCTGGGCGGACCATTCGGATATCATGCCCCAAAGGGATACCGGCTGGGTACAGCTTTTTGCGGAAAACGGCCAGGATGTGTTCGATCTCATCATCCAGTCCTTCAGGTTGGCTGAAGACCACCGCATTCTTTTGCCGGTTATGATCAATATGGACGGATTTTCACTCTCCCATGTCGTCGAGCCCATCACCGTTCTTGAACCCGACGAAGTCAGCCGTTTTCTGCCTCCCATGACGCCCTTCCGGATGCTCGACACGGAGCACCCCCGAACCATAGGGGCCTTTGGTGCACAGGATGTCTATACGGAGGTCAAAAAACAGCAGGAGGAGGCTTTACGGGATGCTGAAACAGTCCTTGAGGAGATCTGGGAGGATTACGAGCAACAGTTCGGCCGCCGATACCAGGCCGTTGAGACCTACGCCACGGATGATGCCGAGGTGATCCTGGTGACCATGGGAGCAGTCAGTGGTACCGCAAGGGTTGCCGTGGATGAAATGCGAGACCAGGGGATGAAGGTGGGCCTGGCCCGAATCCGCCTATGGCGCCCTTTCCCCGATAAGGCATTTTTTAAAGCTGTCCAGGGTGCGAAAGTGATTGCAGTATTGGATCGCATGCTCTCGCCCGGAAGCCACGCAGGACCGGTAGCCATGGAACTCCGCTCAGCTTTTTACCTGCAGCCCGAAAAACCTGCCATTTTTGACTTTGTTGCCGGGCTGGGGGGGCGGGAGATTAACCGGAACACCTTCTGGGAGATGGTCACCAGGTCCCTGGATCAAAAATCACCATCAGAGTCTTACACCCTTTTGGACGTGAGGTTATCATGAGTGAGCAAAACGAATTATCCTTTGAAAAAATTACACCCAAAACCATTCCTTCCTTTGAGCCGGTAGTCTCCGGTCATCGGGCTTGCCAGGGGTGCGGTGAAATGCTGGCCATGAGGCTGGCCATGAAGGCAATGGGTGAGGACACCATTGTGGTAAGCGCTACAGGATGTATGGAGGTAGTCACCACACCGTTTCCCCAGACGGCATGGAATGTGCCCTGGCTCCATGTCGCCTTTGAGAACGCCGCAGCCGTCGGGTCCGGTGTGGAGGCAGCCAGAAAGGCTATGGCCCGCAAGGGACGAATTTCCAGGGATCATGCCAAAATCCTTGTGATGGGAGGAGACGGGGGGACATCGGACATCGGTTTCCAGGCCCTTTCCGGCGCCATGGAAAGGGGCCATGATCTTGTGTACATCTGTTTTGATAACGAAGCCTATATGAACACCGGCATACAACGCTCATCAGCAACCCCCCCGGGGGCCTGGACCACCACCTCGCCCCTCGGCGAGCTCTCAACGGGGAAAATTGGTCCGAAGAAAGACCTTCCCGTCATTATGGCGAACCACAAGATCCCCTATGTGGCCACCGCTTCACCCGGTTATCATATCGATCTCATGAATAAAGTCCGCAAAGCAGCAGCCACCCCGGGGCCTGCATTTGTGCATATCTTCTCACCCTGCGCAACAGGATGGCGAATGCCGACCAAAGATTCCGTCAAAGTATCCAAGCTGGCGGTCCAGACGA
>JAFDIX010000486.1 GCA_019307805.1 Deltaproteobacteria bacterium
AAAGATATCCCTGCCATCAGGGTCATCACCCTGACACTGGAGCCTCACAGGATGGAAGATATGATCAGTCTGCCGGGTGAGGTGGAACCCTTTGAAGATCTCTGGGTCAAGGCGGAGGTGACCGGGCAGGTAATGCGTATTCCGGTAAAAGAGGGACAGTATGTCAAAAAGGGCCAGGTCCTGGCCCAGATCGACGAGCGGGACTACCGCAGCCGTTTGGCACGGATTGAGGCCAACTACAAACTGGCCAAGTTGGACCATGACCGCATCGAATCGCTGGCAAAAAGGAAGATTACCGCAATAAGCAAGCTGGATGAGGCGGTGGCCCGCCTCGAGGAAATGGCGGCACAACTCAGGGAGGCCAAACTGGCCCTGAGCCGAACCCGCATCACCGCTCCCATAAACGGCAGATTGAATGAGATCAAGGCCAAGGAAGGGGATCTGTGTACCATAGGCACAGAGGTCGCCCACATCCTTCAACTTGAGGATGTCAAAGTGATGGTGGGGGTACCGGAGAGCGATGTGGCGGCCGTCCTGGATTTGCAAGGTGCCGATGTGGTGATCGAGGCATTGGAAAACCGGCGGGTTCGAGGAACGAAGATCTTCCTCTCCCGAAAGCCCAGGACCCTGGCCAGGCTTTACGATCTTGAACTCCTGGTCTCAAATACAGATGGCCGGATTCTTCCCGGGATGTTTGCACGGGTGCAACTGGTCAAGAGGGTATTCCAGGGGGCAGTGGCCATTCCCCTCTATGCCGTAATCACCCAGAACGATGAACAGTTCGTCTATGTGGATAACCAGGGTCGCGCGGAAAAGCGGAAAGTCCATCTTGGGGTACTGTCAGGCTGGGAAGTCCAGGTCACATCCGGCCTGAAGTCCGGAGACAGGGTCGTTGTAGTGGGCCACCGTTTCCTGGACCAGGGACAGCCCCTGGAGATCATTAAAAACGTCACCAATCCTACCGACATCTTTAAGTCATGATTATACCGGAAACAGCAGTTAGGAAAAGGACGAGCGTGGTCTTCCTGGCCATTGTGATCATCATCTTCGGGGTGATTGCCTACCAGCTTCTTCCCAGGGAGTCGGATCCGGATATCACCGTTCCCTTTGTCTTTATCCAGACCACTTATCCAGGTGTCGCTCCGGAAGATATCGAGCAGTCCATTACCATTCCCATCGAAAAAAAACTCAAGGGTCTGGAGGCGGTCAAAAAGATCAAGTCCTCCAGCACCGAAGGAAACAGCTCCATCGTCATCGAGTTCGTGGCAGGCACGGACATCGACGATGTGCTCAGCAAGACCAAGGACAAGGTGGATCTGGCCAAGCCGGAACTGCCCTCGGACCTGGAAGATGATCCGGAGGTCTTTGAGGTGAACATCTCGGAGATGCCCATCGTGATCTATTCCATGTCCGGCAATATAGGGCTTGTGAGACTCAAAAAGATGGCCGAGGACCTGGAAGAGGACATCGAGGCCATACCCGGCGTTCTGGGGGTGGATGTCACGGGCGGACTGGAGAGGGAAATCCGGGTAGAGCCCTTTCCCGACAAATTTGCTTACTATGGCCTGGCCATTACGCGACTGCAACGGGTGATTGCAGAAGAGAACCGGAATGTGTCGGGCGGTGCCATTCGTATGGGGGACGGCCGATTCCAGCTTCGAGTGCCAGGGGAATTCACCAGCCCGGATGAGATATACGGCCTGGTCGTGGCACTCCACAATGGAAGGCCGGTCTACCTCAAGGACGTGGCCCGGGTCGTGGACGGCTTTAAGGACGAAGCGGGCCGGGCGCGCCTGGACGGCCGCAAGGCGGTGAACATTCAGGTCAAGAAGCGGGCCGGGGAGAACATCCTGCGTATCACCGACGAGATCGACAAACTCATTGAGGACCGAAAAAAGACCTGGCCCGCAGGAACCACCATCACCAAGCTCATGGATCAGGCCAAGGATGTCAGAATCATGGTGGCGGACCTGGAGAATAATATCATAAGCGGTCTGATCCTGGTGATCGTGGTCCTCTTTTTCTTCCTGGGTGTGCGCAATGCCATTCTGGTGGGTATTGCCATCCCCTTTTCCATGCTCCTGTCCTTCAGCATCCTCCATGCCCTCGGGATTACCCTCAACATAGTGGTTCTGTTTTCCCTCACCCTGTCCCTGGGCATGCTTGTGGACAATGCCATTGTGATCGTGGAGAACATCTTTCGATACATGGAGCAGGGTGTGCCCCGCATAGAGGCCGCGATCCGGGGGACCTCGGAGGTGGCCCAGCCGGTTGCCGCCTCTACCCTGACCACGGTTGCCGCTTTCTGTCCCCTTCTTTTCTGGCCGGGGATGATGGGGGAGTTCATGACCTATCTTCCCAAAACGGTCATCATCACCCTGTCTTCTTCCCTTTTTGTGGCCATGGTGATCAACCCTGCCCTTGCAGCCATCTTTCTGCGTCTGCCGGCAGGTCACCAGGCGGTCGTGGCCAAGAAGAGCACAGAGGAGATCGAGCAGGCAGGAGAAGCGCCCATCACGGTTCGTGGCCCTCTGCTCAAGGCCTACCGATGGTTTTTGAAGGCGGCACTCAACCACCGTTTGGCGGTCGTGGCCATTTCCTTTCTGGCGGTCATTGCCATGGTTACGATCTGGCTTTACAGAATCGGCCTGGAAAAGCCGGTGGAGTTTTTCCCGGACATCGCTCCCAATGCGATCTATATCAATCTGGATATGCCCGAAGGGGCGGACCTGGAATATTCAGACCGTGTGGCCAGGGAGGTGGAACTGGCCCTCTGCAGAAAAGAGAACCAGGAAGGTCTTCAGAAAAAAATAGATCCGGAAGAATGCCTCACGGACAGGGGGCCGGATAAGGTACACACCCTTGCCAATGGGCAGCGGGTCACAGGCCCCACGGATATGCCCGATGTGAAGCACGTCTACTCAAGAACGGTGTCTGTCATGGGAGGGCAGTCCATGTTTCAGGACAACTCGCCCAACCACATCGGGGTGCAGTTCTATGACATGAAGGACCGGGTACAGTCTTCGCCGGAGACGGTCGAGGAGATCCGGAGGAGGCTCAGCCATATTGCCGGAGCGGAGATCAGTATTTCCAAACAGGAGGAAGGCCCTCCCACGGGCGCACCCATCAATATTGAGATCTCAGGAGACAATTTTGCAGTTTTGGGCAGGATCGCCCATGAGGTGAAGGGTGTGCTGGAGAAGATTCCCTTTGTCCAGGATATTCGGGATGATTACGTGGCCGGCGCACCGACCGTGAAGGTCCGGGTGGACCGGCAGCGGGCCGCCCTGCTGGGGCTGTCCACCGAGGTCATCGGGTTCGCCCTCAAGGTGGCCTTTAACGGGATCGAGGTCTCCACCTTTCGCGAAGGGGACGAAGATTATGATATCACGGTCCAACTGCCGGAATCGGACCGCAGGGTGACGGATGTGCTGAGGGAGTTGCTCATCCCCACGGTGGAGGGTTTGGTTCCCCTCAGCACGGTGGCCAAGTTCCAGATCACGGGAGGCCTGGGGCAGGTCAACCGCATCAATCAAGTCCCAGGCCTTTCTGACCAAGGCATTTGGAGCAGCCCTTTTCCTCATATTGCTCATTCTGGTCACCCAGTTTAATTCAGTGTCCCAGCCTGTGGTCATCATATCCTCGGTCATTCTCTCCCTGGGAGGGGTGTTCCTGGGCCTTTCTGTTTTGGAGCAGCCCTTTGGTATTATCATGACCGGGGTGGGGGTTATTTCCCTGGCCGGCGTTGTGGTCAACAATGCCATCGTACTCATCGACTATATCAACCGGCTGCGGAAGAGGGGGATTCCCATCAGGGAAGCGATCGTGGCTGCCGGGTGCACCCGCCTGAGACCGGTGTTGCTCACCGCCATCACCACGATACTGGGCCTGCTGCCCATGGTCACGGGCATATCCTATAATTTTCGGGAAGGGGTTATATCCACGGTCAGTGAATCCACTCAGTGGTGGAGTTCCATGGCGAGCGCCGTCATCTTCGGCCTGGCCCTGGCCACCCTGCTGACCCTGGTCGTTGTCCCCACACTCTATTCTCTGATATATTCAATCACAGACGCTGCTGAGAAGGGGGTCGCCGGCATTCGCCGGGCATACTGGAGACCCTTTTATCGATTGACGGGAACGAAACCCGAACAAGACTAGTGGCCCTTACTGTTATTGACTGGACTAAACAATCCGATAGTTGATAAATATTCAGTGCATCATCGACATGGTAAAAGGCTTAAGGCGTAAGGCTCAAGGTGAAAAAAGACGTTGTGATGTTCCTTCCCCTTCCGCCGTGGGCCTTGTGCCGTGACACAAGGAGGGGGTAATGGAAAAACAAAGAATAGCCGTCGTTGGGATCGGGGCAACGGGAGCAGTCCTGGCTGCTGCCCTTTTGAGCAGGAATCCGGATACGATCCTGGTGGATCCAAGACCCGGGCTGGGCGATAGCCTGCGGGAGAAGGGGATTACCATCTCCGGCGCCATCTCTTTTCAGGTTTCTAGGAATTAAAAGGGGTGGTGGCGCCCGGCACGAAGATCGTCAGCACCCATAACGGACTGGGGACCGAGGATGTCATCGGGGAGTCATTTGGAGAAGATAGGGCCTTTCGCATGTCCCTCAACTTCGGGGTCTCCATCAAGGGAGAAGGAGAGGTGGAGGCGGCCTTTTTCAATCCTCCCAACCATCTGGGAAGTCTTACTCCTGAAAACCGGGAGTTTGGTCAAAAGATCGCAAAGATGTTCACAGAGAGCGGTCTGGGCACGGAGTTCGTGGATGACATCAAATTCTTTGTCTGGAAAAAAATGATCATGAAGTGCACCATGGCATCCATCTGCGCCGTCACGGACCGAACCATCCAGGAGGCCCTGGATTTTCCCCCTACACGGGAGATCGCGGATGCCTGCTTCAGGGAGGCCATGGCCGTGGCCAAGGCCAAGGGTTATGACATTGGAGAGGAATACCTGCATCAGGCCGTCGGGTATCTGGCAAAGGTGGGGGTGCACAGGGATTCCATGTGCCAGGATATTGCCAACAAAACACCGACGGAGATTGATTTCCTTGGCGGCAAGGTCGTGGAATACGCCCGTGAAGAGGGTATTGCCACCCCCTTTTACGTGGCCATGACCAACCTGGTCAGGGCCATGGAAGCAAGCTATCTCAATCAGTAAGCCCGCTGATTATCACCAAACTTGCCGGCACCAGGGCAGAGAAACGGGGTTGCCAACTGGAAGCTCGAGTTGTTTGAATATTTAAGGTCCCCATTTACCTCGACTTTGTCCGTCCTTTCAGCAGGTCTGTGCGAACGGAGCGCCATCACCGCCGCCGGCCACCACCCCCGGATCGGCGCCCACTGCTCCGTGACCCGCTCGAACTCCTCGAGTACTTCGACTTATTGTAGCTGCTCGTCCGGGAGGTGCCGCGGTCCCGGGACTTGGAGCTCCTGTCCAGGCTGCTGGAAGACTTGCTGCTGGAACCGCTCCACCCGCTCTTGTTCTTCTGCTCCCAGCTGCCGTTGCTGTTCTGGCGGTGGACGTTCCCGTTCTTGTCCGCGTAGTGGTTGTTCCTGTTCTGTGCCTGGTTCTGCTTGCGGTCCGCGGT